>DAOVSY010000452.1 GCA_030633365.1 Spirochaetaceae bacterium
GGTTTTGCCCCCTGAGCCATTTTTATCTGAATCTCTCTTCCATTTACCAAATAATTAATATTCACACCAAATCGGCCCGAAGCAACCTGTTTTACATATGTAGAAGCAGAATCACCATTTTTTCTTTTTATAAAACGTGCTGTATCTTCACCACCTTCTCCGGAATTACTCATGGCGCCCAGACGATTCATTGCAACAGCTATAGTTTCATGAGCCTCCTTACTAATTGAACCCATGGACATAGCAGATGATACAAATCGTTTTATAATATTTTCTTTTCCTTCAACTTCTTCCAAAGGAATGGATTCTCTTTCCTTAAACTCCAGGAGTCCTCTTAAAGTGCAAAGATTTTTTGCTTTACTGTTTATTTCATTTGCAAAAACATCATACATTTCTCTTGAGTTCTGTCGTACAGCTTTTTGAACAGCAACAACTGCTTCCGGACTCATAAGGTGTTTTTCTGAGGATTTTCTGTAGTGAATTATCCCTCCTGAATCAAGAAGACCTACTTCACCAGGTAAAGGTTCATAGGCATATTTATGTCTTGCTTCCGTATCTTTTATAATTTGATCCAGTCCTATACCTTCTATTCGTGTAGGAGTACCTGGGAAATATTTTTCTACAAACTTTCCAGATAAACCAAGAGCTTCAAATATCTGTGAACCTTTATAACTTCTAATTGTTGATACACCCATTTTTGACATAATTTTAAGAAGCCCTTTTTTCATTGCTTCTATATAATTTTCAAATGCAATCTCAACTTTTTCGATTTCGGTTATTTTATTTTTACTTATAAGATCTTTTATAATTTCAAATGCTAAATATGGATTAACTGCACTGGCTCCAAAACCTACTATTGTAGCCAACTGCATAACATCCCTTACTTCCCCGCTTTCCACAATAAGTCCTGCTTTTTGTCTTAGACCTTTTTTTACAAGATATTGATTTACTGCAGATACTGCCAATAGCGCAGGAATAGGTAATTTTTCTTTATTAGTATTTTTATCACTAAGAATGATGAAACTTTTCCCTTCATTTATTAAATCTGATGTTTGTAAACATATTTCCTCTATAGCTTTTTCCATACCACCTGATTCATCATCCAGAGTATATAAAATATCTATAACTCCAGCTGTCTGTCCTTCAATATTTGACCGTTTAAGAATTTTTATATCGTCATTTGAAAGTACCGGGTGATCAAGTTTAAGTTGGTTACAATGAAGTGGCCCCTCATCCAAAAGATTCTGTTCCCTTCCTATAAAACTCATTAAGGACATTACAAGTTTTTCTCTGTAAGGATCGATAGGAGGATTGGTAACCTGAGCAAAAACCTGCCTAAAATAATTGTATAAAAGCTGAGGTTTATCTGAAAGAACAGCCAGGGAAGCATCATTTCCCATAGAACTTATTGGCTCACTGCCACCTACTGCCATAGGTATTAAAACTTTATCTAGTTCCTCAAAGGTATAACCAAAAACCTTCTGCAGCTTAACAATATCATCCTGAACCTCAGGTACCGGATCAGGAACCCTGAAAAGACCTTTTAATTCTATTTTATTTTCATCAAGCCATCTTCTGTAAGGTTGTTGTCTTGATACTCTGGATTTAATTTCATGATCATACATGACCCTGCCCATTACTGTATCAATTAAAATCATTTTACCAGGGCCAAGGCGCCCCTGGCGTAAAATATCTTCAACTGGTATTGGAAGGACGCCTGTTTCTGAAGCAAGAATTACTCTTCCACTTCTTGTTACAGTGTATCTTGCAGGTCTTAAACCATTACGATCCAAAGATGCTCCTATCTTTATTCCATCTGTAAATGCAAGAGCAGCCGGCCCATCCCAGGGTTCCAGGATAGAAGCATGATATTCGTAGAATGTTCTTCTATCTTCACTAATATGGTACTTTTCACCAAATGGTTCCGGAACCATCATCATCATTGAATGTTCGGGAGTTCTTCCAGCCTGAACAAGAAGTTCAAAATTAGAATCAAAAATAGCAGAATCACTTTGATCTGTATTTATAACAGAAAGAACCTTCTCTAAATCATCTCCAAATAATGGAGAGGAGAGTGTTACTTCTCTGGCTTTCATTTTATTTATGTTCCCACGAAGGGTATTTATTTCCCCATTATGGGCAATGTATCTAAAAGGCTGCGCCAGAGACCAGGAGGGGAAAGTATTTGTGCTGTACCTTTGATGAACCAGGGCCATAGCACTTTTAAAATTTTTATTTTTTAGATCCGGAAAAAATTCTTCAAGCTGAGGAGCTACAAACATCCCCTTATACACTATAGTACGACAGGACAAGGATGAAATGTAAAAATCATCAATAGAGAACCCTGAAACTGCTACCCTTTTTTCAATACTTCTACGAATAATATATAATTTACGTTCAAGATCATCTCCGGATAAATCATTGGAAGTTATAAATGTCTGATAGACAAAGGGCATTGAAGAAAGAGCTTTTGGACCGAGGGAATCAGAAACAAAAGGAACATCTCTTGTTAAGTTAATTGTAGAGCCTTCACTGCCAACTACATCTTTAATAATACTAATTACAGTATTTCTTTTATCTTTATCTATTGGTAGAAAAAACATACCAACACCATAAGAACCAGGAACAGGTAATTCACGTTCAAATTCCTTTGAAAAGAACTCATGCGGAATTTGAACAAGAATACCAGCACCATCACCAGAATTCACATCACTGCCAACAGCGCCTCTGTGTTCCAGATTTTTGAGGATGGTAATTCCATCTATTACAGTCTGATGACTGGCTTTTCCACTAATTTCTACAACAAACCCCACACCACAGGCATCATGCTCA
>DAOVSY010000392.1 GCA_030633365.1 Spirochaetaceae bacterium
ATCAGGAATATCTGTTTCGCTGAACTTCAGGCTTCGGATTATTGCGGACGGAGCATCCGGGTCCTCTCCAAAACGGTAGGAAGCAGAGAAACCTATACCAAGGATAAATCCGTCATAGTCGTTAAGATAACTAAATGAGTGCAGATATTTAAGATTCGGATGAATATCTATGGACATGTTGTAGGATGGATTAAGGCTTATCCTCGCTCCTGCTTCCAGTATAAGATTTAATGACCCCACAGTACCTTCCTCTGGTAGCAAATCCTTAAAAAAAGCCTGGGAAACACCAGCCAGTAGTTCTCCGCCTATCTCAAAGTTTTTCTGGAACCTATTGGCATAAGCTGCTCCAACCATCCCATACCAGTGAGTGCTGTCCCATTTTAGAGGGTCTACCAGATCCTGGTTATCAAAACTCATCATTCCAAATCGCAGGGCAGGCTGCAGGACTGGTTTTGAAGGGATGGGCCATCTGATATTTGCAGATAGATCAAAAATATTATAGGTAGATGCATAATCAGCAAAGGGGGAAAGAGTTTGGTATTCGATACCCAGAGATAGGGGAAATTTATAATAATCGTTATAATCTACAGAAATACTCTGAGAGAAGCATAATCCTGATGTGTATAGGATCAGGGAGAACAGAAAAATAGCTTTTTTCATTAATAACCTCCGAAAGGAGGAGTAATGATGTCGGAATATCAAGTTTTAAACTACTATACTCCATCTCTAATGTTGCTTTCCTATAGATTATACTCCAATTATATTGTTAGTACAAATATTTTTGTGTTAACTGGTTAAACTATATCTTGATTTATTCAATTTTCGGGTAGATAGTGTATTTTAAAGGTGTCTAAATGATAAAAAAATTGATTCTTATTTTATTTATTGTATTGGCTGGTTTAGTTAGTGCTGATACTGTCGTTGAGTTTGTTGATGGAAATTTTTATCTTCAAAAAAATTCAGTCTGGATCGAACTTATGCCTGGAGAGAGTATTCCTGGAGGTTCTGTTCTTCGAGTTGGAGAGAATTCGTCAGTTGAATTATCCAATGGTAAAGCTAAATTTTTACTTACAAATCCTGGAACATTTAGTATAGATAGTATTATTCTTGATAAAAACCGAAGTTCCAAAGCTAAATCATTAATTTTTAATATAATTGAGCGTCTACTCAAAATCCAATCGTACGGGTCGCAATCAAGTCCTTCTACTGTTCTTGGAGTTCGTGCAGCCGAAGTTCCTGATGATGGATTTTCCTGGACCAGTGATGGATATGCAGAGTATCTGGAATTAGGTAAAGAGTCTTTGCAACGGGAGGAATATGCTGAAGCAAAGCTTAATTTTTCGGATGCTCTTGATTCTTCATTTAATGATTTTGAAGAAAATGAAGCCTTGTTTTATCTTGCTTATGTGGAAGCTGTTTCTGGAGATCCAAATTCGGCACTGAGTTTGCTGCAGGATTATTCTCCGGATTACGAGGCACCCTATTATGAACAGGCAGTTCTTCTTAAAGCTAATCTTCTAATAGAAATATTTAATTCTGATAAAGCAATAATATGGATAAATACTCATAAGATGCATACTGCGGATCTTGCCGGCTCTCTCCTTATTCTTGAGGGATTGGCGAACCTTCAGCTTGGGGATATTGATAAAGCACAGAAGTTGTTCCAAAACGTAATAGATAATAATTTTGACTCGGAATCTGTTGCAATTGCAGCTGAATATCTTGATTCAATGTAAATTACTACCAATATCTTACATTTTTTGTCAAGTTTCTAAAATGAATTGATATTATATAATAAATGGATTATATTTCTTAAAGTAAAAAATTAATGGAGGATATATGAAAGTAAACAAAATTGCCTTAGTAGTGCTAGTAGTTCTTGCAGTAGTACTATCGTCCTGTACAACATTTAAGTTATCAGGAGTTCAGGTAACAAAAGAAATTCCAGCATATGAATCAGTTGGAACTTTTGAGATTACTGTGAAAGTAAATGAATTTCTTGGTAGCCCTGGTGGTGCAAACCTTGGTAACTATTCAGCTGATGCTATGGATACTAAGATTTACGATGCTATTCAGAGAGAGATTCAGAAGTATACTGGAGATGCAGCAGTAAATGTTGTTGTTGAGTATAAAGCAGAGTTAATGGATATGATTTTTTCAGGTGTTACTGGTAACCTTTGGTCCCCAGCTACTGCCCATATCTCAGGTGTCATTGTTAAATATAACAATTAAGAGGCCTTAAAAAGGGAGGGATACCTCCCTTTTTTATTATAAAATATGAAAAAATACTTAATACTGATAATTTTTATCATAATTATTGTTTCCTGTGCCCGAGATACAAATATTAAGAGAATAACTTCTTCTTTTGAACAGTTTGTGGATAGTTTTGAAATTAATAATACCCCTCTGTTGGCTAAGAATATGCCCTTTCTTTCAAATATGACTGATCAAGAGCAATTCAGGATATTAAAACCATTTATGGATCTTGCAAATATCAAATATGATATTGAAATAACAAAAAAATCCGAAACCATATATTATCTCCAAATAAAAACAGATGATCCCGAATCTATCTGGACAGATCTTTTTATTCCCTATGAGCAGAATAAAGATGGTCAATGGGTTATGGCTCCTGTCATTAAATCAGTTCAAACTTTTGATATTATTCCTGCAAAGGATTAAGAAGGTTAAATTTACGAAATCATGAGTATCTGAATAATTATTTGACAAATAGATAAGAAAGGGGTAGGCTCTTTACAGATAACAGTATTTTTGGAGATATCCCCTTGATAAAGATAGATGACACAAATTTATCCATAATAAAATTACTAAGAGAAGGACGTAAGTCTTATAGTGTTATGGCAGAGGAGCTTTCTCTTACTGAGAATACTGTAAGATCCAGAGTTAATAAGCTTATTTCTGAAAATGTACTTCAAATTAGTGGTTTAATTGATCCAGGTGCTCTTCCCGGCCATCAGGTTATTATAGTTGCTCTTAAGCTGGATACTGTTGAATTGCAGGAAAAGGCAAAAGAACTTAGCAAGTTAAAGGGAGTTGTATCTGCAAGTATTACCAATGGAAGATATGATTGTTTTTTACATGTACTTCTAAGTGAAGAACAGGGGTTTGGTTTGTCTGAGTTTCTCAATGATGAAATTCCCAAAGTTTCCCGTATCCGGGATTATGAAACCTTTGTAGTTTATAAAAGTGTAAATTTAAAAATTCCATATATTATCTATAAAAAACCCTGAAAACATAGAGATTATAAAAATTGAGTACTCCAAGGAATTTGA
>DAOVSY010000511.1 GCA_030633365.1 Spirochaetaceae bacterium
AACAGAAGTGATTCCTTTTTTTATGGAAAGAAAATCTATCAATAAGGCTTCATTATTATTATAGGAAAACCCCAGTTTATTCATAGTTATAAAAGAATTATGCATGACTTTTTACTCCCAGGTGAAGAAGAGTATTTACAGAAAATGAGATAATTATAAGTATAAGTCCCAGTGCAAGGGCAAGTTCAAATTCCCCTTTACTTGTTTCCAGTGCAATAGTCGTTGTAATAGTTCTGGTAAACCACCGAATATTTCCACCCAGCATCATAGATACACCAACCTCTTCAATAACCCTTCCAAAACCGGAGAGAATTGCAGAAAGTACGGCAGTTTTGGATTCTCTGAAAATCATGTAGAGTTTAATAAATTTACCCGTACCAAAAGTATCTAAAGTTTCAGGAAGTTCAACACTAATTTTAGAAAGGGCACTGTAGATCAATGAAGTAATTATTGGAAATGATAAAACACTCTGACCAATAATTATCGCCCATGGTGTAAACAAAAGTCCAAACTGTCCCAATGGACCGGATCTTGAAATTAGTGAATATATCATAAGGCCGATTACGACTGTAGGCATTGCCATCAAACTGTTTAGAATAATAATTATAATAGATTTTCCAGGGAACTTTTTTATACTTAAAGTTGTTCCCAGAAGAAGTGCAGGAATTGTTGCTATAATGGTTGATATTACAGCCATGCTGAGAGAGGTCATAGAAATAAAAATAACCTCTTTGTCAGCAGATAAAATTAAAGCAATTGCTTTTGTAAAAACCATCAGTTTATATCCTTTTACCTAAGCACATCAGGATAGAACAGTTGTTCGCCGTTTTTTCTAAAGTCACCAATTATGCTCTGACCTTGTGCAGAACTTAGAAAAGTAATAAGACTCATAGCAGCTTTATAATTGACATGTTTATGAAGAGCCGGATTAACAGCAATTATTCCATAGGGGTTAAACAGCTGGTCATCCCCCTCAACAAGAACAACAAGATCTAGCTTATCCTTCATTGATAGATAGGTCCCTCTGTCTGACAAGGTGTAACCTTCAAGATCATTAGTCATAGTTAATACTGCACCCATGCCCTGGCCTGCTTCCTTGTACCATGTTCCTGAAGGTGCTATACCTGCAGCAAACCACAATTCCTTTTCTCTTGTATGAGTTCCGGAATCATCACCTCTGGAAATAAAATCAGCTTCAATTTTACTAATTGTCTTAAGAGCGTAAGCTGCAGAACTTGTTCCAGCAATACCGCCCGGATCGTCGAAAGGACCCAGAATAACAAAATCGTTATGCATCAGGTCCCTTCTGTTAACACCATAACCTTCAGTAACAAACTTGTCTTCCATACTTCTGGCATGAACCATAATAATGTCTACATCACCATTTTCTCCAAGGGCAATAGCTTTTCCTGTTCCTACTGCAATAACATCTACTTCTATGCCAGTCGAAGCAGTAAATGCAGGTATTAGTATATCCAGTAATCCTGTGTTTTCTGTACTTGTAGTAGTTGCAAGTTTGAGTTTCTTTTGGTTTTCTGACTGCCCCTGGGCGAAGGAGGGAAAGGAGTAGATTGATGAGATAATTAAAATGAATAATAGAAATTTAGTTTTTTTCATATTATCCTCCTTTCCAAACACGGGAGGCAGCATCGTTTCCAGTACTACCCTCTGAAGACTACTGTTCTAAGACAGAAGTTTCGCGGTCACAATTCCATAATCATAGATCTAAGGAATAAAGACTCGGAGATTTATTAATTGACTATAAGTTAGATTTTTGAGTTCGTCAAGAAAATATAGGCAATATTAGCCCCTTGAAAGGGAAGTCTTTCCAGCTTTTTTTAATAATTGTAAATATATTTGACTTTTTCTGTCAGGAAACCTATTTTTTAATAATATACACAAGGAGTGGAGTATGATTTATCATGTAAGAGAATACGGCTACAAAGAAAATTATGAGGAGTTTTTCAAGGGATTGGTTGAGCTTAAAAAATATATAGAGAACACCTATTCCGGAGTAACTGTGACACCAATGTACAATCTTGATGGAGAAAGAGGAAAGGTTCATATTTTATCATCATATTCAAGTATGGGAGAATTTGAAAAGATAAATGATTTAATGGATAAAGATGAAAAAGTTGTGGATTTTATGACGAAAAATATGAAAAATTTAAATCTGGATGTTCCCTTGATTGATCATTTTTACAGAGGTATTTCTTAAGATCTGAATATTTATAACAGAATCACTAAATGGATGCAAATATTTCCGGGTCATTTTTTTATTGTGATTTGTGTATAATTTTAATTGTCTAATGATTTTGTTCCTTACCATTCTATAAGCAAGGGTTAACTTCACGGGGTGAGGTCAGGTCAGGGAATTTGAATTTATGAAAGATACAATTCTGAGAA
>DAOVSY010000510.1 GCA_030633365.1 Spirochaetaceae bacterium
AATAGAAGTTTACTTTTCCTCTACTACTTTCTTAACATTATCCTTCTGAGTAGCCAAAGAAACAACAACCAGTGTAGCAAAACTCAAAGGAATAGATATAATTCCAGGGTTATCCAGAGGAATAATTGCAGAAGATGCAGCCAAGCCATATTTAACAAACATACTTGGAGATAACAGTATTATTCCAATGGCAGATACCATACCTACCAGCACAGACCATGTTATACCTTTAGCTGTTGTTTTTTTCCAGAATAGTAGCATTATAATTGCAGGAAAATTAGCAGAAGCAGCAATGGCAAAGGCCCATCCAACCAGAAAGGATACGTTCATTCCTTTAAATAAAATCCCTAATATAATAGCCAGAACACCAACAACAACAGCGGCAATTTTTCCTATTAAAACTTTTTTCCTGTCGGTAAGTTCAATTCCCATATAATTGTTTATAAGGTCATGGGCAACTGCTCCGGAAGATGCAACAATAAGACCACTTACCGTTCCCAGAACTGTAGCAAAAGCTATAGCAGAAATAATTGCAAATAGTACTAATCCAAAATATTTGGCAAGAAGTGGTGCGGACATATTGCTGCTTTCCAGGTCCAATACTCCGTTAACCATGGCACCCAGGCCTATATAAAGTGTAAGTATATAGAAGAATCCTATGGCCACAATTGCAAGGATTGTAGACTTTCTGGCATCCCTGGCGCTAGGAACTGTATAATATCTAATTAATACATGTGGAAGTGCAGAAGTTCCAAAAAACAGTGCAATCATAAGAGAAACGAAATTAAGTTTGGATAGAGGAGTTGATCCTTTATCTACCTTAAACTTTAAACCTGGTCGCATAATTTCTTCACCTGAAGTTGGTTCCTGATACCATAATGATACACTGTCATCTTCGTAATGGAACTTGCTGGAGATAAACCTGACAACTTCACTATCCTGAATAGTAGAAATAAACTTGAATGGACCAAGACTTCCAGTCTTTTCAACCTCTTTTCCATTAACAATTATTTTACTTAAATGACCAACAGAATAGAATAAGCCTTCTTCTATTGGAGCACCATTATAGAGTTTCTCTTTTGCAGTACCCGATACTATACTTAATGTTTCAGTAATCCGTACTCCATCTTTTTCCACTTTCCACCAGTTTTCAATATTCTGGTTTTTTAAACGTAAAAAATGACCTTTTTCTGATTCATAGTTTCCTGTAATACT
Organism: Spirochaetaceae bacterium; assembly: GCA_030633365.1. The sequence goes on from DAOVSY010000510.1 coordinate 1,216, forward strand.
GTATCCGGATTCTTTTATTCCGGTAATTTTACCATCTGCTGTTATTGCATTAAGTTCTTTAAAATCGTGGTAGGAATCTGATGGTTTTACATCCAGTCCTTTGTTTAAGAGGAAAATAACAAGTACAGTAGAAAATACTATTAGTAAACCACCCTTAATAAACTGAACATAGGTGGTAGATTTCATACCTGCTGTAGCTACAATAAATATAACTATACTTCCAACCATTATAACTCCAACATAGTGTGGAAGTCCCAATAATGGTGTTACTAAAGCACCTGCACCCACCATCTGGGGAATTAGATAGAATATAGATACCATTAAGGTACTTATTCCTGCCATTAGCTGAATACCTTTTGAATTAAATTTTGAATCCAAAGCATCTGCAAATGTATACTTTCCAAGCTTCTTCATTGGTTCAGCAACTATAAAAAGTGCTACTATCCAGCCGGCAAGATATCCTATTGAATAGAGAAACCCGTCGTATCCGGAAAATGCTATCATTCCGCAAATGCCAAGAAATGATGCTGCAGATAGATAATCACCAGCAAATGCAATACCGTTAACAGTCCAGGGTATTGAACCCCCTGCTGCAAAATAGTCTTTTGAAGATGCTGATTTTCTGGCTGCTAATATTGATATAGCAAGTACAGAAACTACAATAATTAAAAACAGCATAATAGGGAGGAGTGAAGCTTCGTATATCATTTGTTTTCCCCTTCTTCAGCAAGTCGTTGTTTATTTTCTTCTTTGGTACATAAGTGGTTGTAGATAAGTCCTGAAATTATAGCAAATAGAATTAGACTAAAACCATAAAATACTGCAAGGTTTAAACCAAACAACATTCTTGTTTCCATTTTACCGGGAATAAGGGCATTTATTGCTACAAAACCTGCATAAAGGATTCCATAAACAATAAACATTTTAATACCAAGTTTTCTTTTATAATCAGATGCGTAATCTTTTTCTGACTGCGCAGCAGGTTCATGTATCATATAATAACCTCTATATATTTTGATTGTTTTAAACTAACATATTTGTTTTTTATTGTATATATTTTTGATGGATAAAGCTTTTTGTACTGTGTCTCATTTTCTACTTTAATAATACTTCTTCTCTAATATATTGACCATGGACTGGCTAAAAAAGCCAAAAACAGACCAATTCAATAGACACCGCAAAAGCCTGGGATAGAATAAATGG
>DAOVSY010000597.1 GCA_030633365.1 Spirochaetaceae bacterium
CCGGATCCAATCATAAGTATTTTCTTACCAGGCAGAACACCATGTAAATTTATCATAGTTTGAGCCGCACCGGCACCTATAACTCCCGGCAATGTCCATCCTGGAAAACTAACAGCATTTTCGGTAGCACCAGTAGCAATTATTATTGCTTTTGCCTTAACTAAACGGGATTTTTTAAGGTTTTCTACAACCCAAAGCTCACTCCCTTTGTAAATACCGCAAACCTGGGCATTTAACCAGACATCAATATTTAACTGCTCAGCTTCTGCAAGAAGTTCTTCTCCAATATGGATTCCCCTGGTTCCGGCCCTGTGTTCTTTTGATCCAAAAAATTTATGTATTTGCTTAAACAGTTGTCCACCAGGTTTTGCATTTTCATCAATAAGTGTGACTTTAGCTCCGGCTTTTGCACATTCTATAGCAGCTGTTAGTCCTGCAGGGCCGGCACCAACAATAGCAATATCAGTCTCTGTCATTACCAACCTCCTGGCCCCAGTGACCTATCCCCTGCTGAGTTTCTATTATCATATCTTCTTCCACAGGAGTGACACAGGTACGAACATTAGGAACACCATTAACAATCATTACACAATCGGTACAACGTCCAATTCCGCAATATAGGCCACGAGGTTCATGCCGGTCATTTGTATATCTAAAAATTTCCTTACCGTTGGCAATTAGTGCAGCGGCAATCATCTCTCCATCCCGGGCTGTCATTTTTTCACCATCTACAAATATGGTTACTTCTTCTACAGTCTTTAAAGGACCAAGTATTGGATGATCAATTATTCTTGACATCATTTTCTCCCGAACTAAAAACATCAATCTTTACCGGTCTTACAGGTGGTCGTGAATTCACAGGCATAACTTCACTTAAGAGCAGACCTGTTTTCTGTGATATAATTCTGGCAATAAGTTTTGAACATGTTCTGCTTTGACAAAGGCCCATACCAGCTCTGCTTGCCCTTTTTACCTCATTTAAAGTAGTACAACCCTCTTCAATAGCTTTTTCTATTGCACCAAGGGTAATCTCCTCACATCTGCAGATTAAAACATCTTTACTTTGTTCCATTGTAAAACCTCTCCGGGGACAGTTCCTTTATTTTATCCGGAACTTTTCTTCCGCAAACATAATCACTAAGAAGTTTTCCTGTTACTGGAGCAAGAGCTATTCCATCACCTTCGTGTCCTGCAGCTATAAAAAGGCCATCCATTTCAGGCCATGAGCCAAGGATCATTTTCCCGTCTTTTACTGCCGGACGAAACCCTGCAATATGACGAATGATATGAACATTTTTCATTAGTGGAATAATATCTCCTACCTGGGAACCAAGCGCATTCAAAGCCTGGTAAGTTGCCCTTTTATCAAACCCTACTTCTTCCCTGGTACTTCCTATAAGATAATTCCCATGAGAAGTTCTGGTAAATGAAAAGCCCAGGCCTAAAGAAGAAAGATTCTTATCCAATCCTTCATCTGTTTTTAAATCCGGGCGAAGTTTGGTAACCATATAATCAGCAGTCCAAAGGTTTGTCTCTCCTACAGGTGGAATCTTCTCTGTAATTAAAAGCTGTCCTTTTTTGGGACTAATGGGAATATCAATTCCAAATAGTTCTCCAACTTTTCCTGACCATGCTCCGGAAGCAATAACAATATTATCTGCTTTTATTTGATTTCCTGAATCAGTATTCACCTTCCAGGTATTATTAGCAGCTCTATCTATAGATGCTAATCCATCTTTGTACTTGATA
>DAOVSY010000179.1 GCA_030633365.1 Spirochaetaceae bacterium
CACCAAGTTTAATAAGTTGTTTCGCAATGCCAACCGTAGGGGCAAAACAGAGCATTTTGCTGCCAGTCTGTCGTACTTTTGTAATAGCGTCTCTTGGAGGAAGACCACCTGCAAAAATAATATATGGGAACTCAATTTCCAGTATATGTTCCAGCTGCTTTCTGAAATTTGGAGCTATTCCTATTAGGTTTACACCAAAAGGCTTGTCTGTAAGTTCTTTTGTCTTTTGAATTTCATCTTTAAACATGTCTATAGGCATGTTTCCACCTGCCAGAACACCAAATCCTCCTTCGTTGGAGATTGTTGATACAAGCTGGGCTTCTGATATCCAGGACATTGCACCACCAAGTATTGGATATTCAACACCAAGAAATTCCCGGCCTCTGGTAAATAATTTATCTAATAATCTTTTCGATTTTTCCATTTTTATACCTCGAAGAATATTAAATCAGAATAGTAATGATTATTCAAGTTGGAAACTTGTTATCTATCAGCCAGCATTTTCCAGAATCAATGGCAACTGTAATTTGACTGTCATCTTTAAATACTTCCGAAAACGTATTTCCCCTATCTGAAATTTCAGTATTAATAATAATTGAGTTGCAGCTTAGTTTAATAGCTCTATACCTCCCAAAGTATTCAGATGATAGAATTTTTCCTGTTAACATATTTTCTTTTAAAATATCAATTTTTTTATCAATTATTTTGGTATCCTGCGGTCTGAAGAAAAGAAGATATTTTTTACCCTCTGTAATACCTTCTCTAAAAGGGATATTGAAACTTAATGATGAGCCTGTGGAGCTAAGATAAATACCTTGCTTAGTAGATATCTTTTCTACTTTACAAGGAATTTTATTGGAATCTCCAAGAAAATCTGCACTGAATTTACTGGTCGGTTTATTATATATATCCCAGGGGGTTCCTGTCTGTTCAATCCTGCCATTATTCATTAGTACAATCCTGTCACTAATTGAAAGGGCCTCATCCTGATCATGAGTAACATAAATAGTTGTAATTCCAAGTTTTTGCTGGATATTTCGTATTTCCCGTCTTAAAATTGTACGAAGTCTCGCATCTAGGGCACTCAGTGGCTCATCCAATAGGAGCAGTTCCGGAGATGGTGCAAGTGCTCTTGCTAATGCAGTACGTTGTTTTTCACCTCCGGAAAGAGATTCAATATTCCTGTTTTCATATCCCTTCAGATGTACCAGTTCAAGCATTTCAGAAACTATGTTTTTTATATATGTTTTTTTCAGCTTTCTGGCCTTTAATCCGTATGCAATATTATCATACACATTCATATGGGAAAATAATGCATAGTCCTGAAATACTATACCAATATTTCTTAACCAGATTGGAGTGTTTGTAACATCTTTACCATTAATTAATATGTTTCCTTTTTCGGGATTAATAATTCCGGATATAATCTGAATAGAGGTTGTTTTGCCACAACCAGAAGGACCCAGTAATGTAATAAGTTCCCCGTTTTCAATATTTAGGTCTACATTAATATTAAAATCTTCAAAACTTTTAGTAATGCCATTTAGAATAACACCCAATCAGCGACCTCCTGTATATGTATCTGATCCAAAATAATCCATCAAAATAAATGAAAGTGAAGTAAATAAAATAAGAACCGTTCCTAATGCACAGGCAGCTATAAAATTATAGGAGCCAATTAATCTATACATCATAATTGGAATTGTTAATGAATTTTCTGAAGACAAGAGCATAGTTGCATTCATTTCTCCAATGGAAATTGCAAAGGCAAAAGCTCCTCCTGCAAATACTGCAGATTTAATCAGGGGTAGCTCAATGGTAAGAAATACCCTTAGCGGTGTTTCTCCAAGACTAAGGCCTGCATAAATAATTTCAGGTTTAATTTTATCTAAAACTGGTTTTACTGCCCTGGTAACAAAAGGGTAGGCAATTACAGTATGTGCAAGAATAATAAGAATAGATGAATATTTCATTGGCTCACTAATATATTTCATTATTTTTAGATAACCTAAACCAAGAATAACTGAAGAAACAGAGATAGGGAGCATAAACAAAGTATCGAGAATCTTTGTATATTTTTTTTTGCCCCTTAGAATAAAACTTACCAGAGTACCAATAAATATTGAAAGAATTACAGTAAAACCTGCATAGCTTATTGAATTAGCTATTGCACGAATCAAAGTAATACCATAATTACCTGGTGAAGGATTTAGTATGTCCCTGTATGCATCCAGACTTATTATTGTACTTTTTCCGGGACTTGAATGTAAAAAAGATTTTATAATAACAGATACAACAGGAGCAGCAACTAAAAGAACTATAACCAGGACATAGATTCCTATACCTGGATTAAATTTTTTTCTTAATTTTTGTCTTACTGATAACAAAGATTTTTGTGTTCTAATTTGATCATGATAAGTTAAAGAAGATTGAAAGTGAACATTTATATACACAAAAACAAGAGTTATCAATATACCCACAATTGATAGAGCACTTGCAGCATCCATATTTAAGGAGATACGTGCCTGACGGTAAATTTCAACTTCAATAGTTGTATATGCAGGGCCGCCTCCAAGTACTAGTATTACTGCAAAACTGGTAAAGCAAAATACAAATACCAAAGCTGCACTTGCCAATATTGCAGGTAATATTTGTGGAAGTGTTATTGTAAAAAAAAGCCTTATTTTATTTGCACCCAACGACATAGCCGCATTTTCATGAGATCTGTCAAGTTTTTCCCAAAGGTTGGATACAAGTTTAAGAACTATTGGAAAATTGTAGAATCCATGGGCAAGAATTATAGCTTTCATTGAGTACAAAATTCTAATAAGAGGTTCTTCTTTATCTGTTAAATTCATGAGAGTTTTATTAAGAAAACCATTGTTTCCAAAAAAAATAACAAATCCTAATACAACCAAAATTGATGGCAGGACAAAAGGAACAGCAGAAACAGCTTTAAGTAAATTTTTACCGGGAAAGTTTTTTGTTGCTAAAAGCCAGGCGCCTGGAAGGCCTAGTAATACTGTAAATATTGTACTTAAAAGAGCCTGGAACAGAGTAAAAGATATAATTCGAAGATTATATTCTGAGGATAAAACTTTAGTAATATTATTTAATGAAAAATTTCCAGTATTAGTTAAAAATGCAGTTTTTAAAACCAGAGACAAAGGAAAATAAAACAGTAGAATTAAAAATAATCCTCCTGGTAAAAGTAATAATAGATTTACTTTGTAGTTATTTTGTAACTGCATCAGTCCAGTCTTCAATCCATGAATCAAGATTTGTTTCAATTTTTGCTGATTCCAGTATCAAACTTTGCATTGGTTTTGGAGCAAGTTTAAATGACTCTGGTAAATAGACATCCTGTCGTACCGGGTACATCCAGTTTGTAAGGGGGATTTCCTGTTGTGCTTCATTTTCTAGTAGAAAATCAATAAACTTCTCTGCTAAAAGTCTGTTTTTTGAATTTTTTACTATACCAATTCCTTCAATCTGCATGTAGTGACCGGATGTAAAAACGGCAGATCGATATCGGTCTGTATCTTCATATTCTGCATGGTATGCAGGACTTGTTGTATAACTAAGTACCATAGGAGCTTCGCCTTGAGTAAAAAGTCCATAACCAGAATCCCAGCCATCTGTAATTGTAAGAACAGATGGCATAAGCTTTGTCCAGTATTGAGTAAAATCATTTTTAAATTCACTTATTGTCCATAACATAAAACCAAGTCCTGGGCTGGATGTTCTTGGATCCATTAAAATAAGAGATTTATTAAATTCAGGTTTTAATAGATCCTGTAATGAGGCTGGAGGATTTGTAATTTTCTCTGAATCGTAAATTATAGAAAAATACCCATAATCAAAGGGTGTTACATTATATGTAGTATCAAAAATTAGTTCCTTAGGAATGTGTTCCAGGTTAGGAGATTTATAGGGGCTTAGAATATCTGCGGTAATAGCTTTTGACAGAAGATTATTATCAATTCCTATCAAAATGTCCGCATTTACATTATCTTTTTCAATTATTGCTCTCTGAAGAACCTGTCCTGCATCTCCGGCAGATATTACAGAAACCTTAATGCCATATTTTTCTTCAAAAGCAGGGATAATTTTTGGTCCCGGACCCCATTCAGAAACAAAGGAATCGTAAGCATAGATTGTTAGATTTTCCCCGGTAGAGACCGCAGATCTGCTGTCACTACGGGAAAAAGAAAAAACAGATATTCCAATTATAACGATTACAAAAAAGATTGCAGAAAATTTACGCATATTACACTCCAGAAAAGAAAAAAAATCATGGAATGTGGGTAAGATATTGTCTCGTTCCCTTCGCCGGCATTATCCGGATCAGGTTCAACGGGTTTAATCTCAGGCTCGAATAACAAACCACCCCACGACATTGTTATAATAGACCTCTCTTTCTGTTATTGTCAATTGGGTATAATTAAGGTAATTGACTTATTAAGTAAAATGCCATAGCCTTTGAAAAAATTAAATTGTATATATATGGCTGGTCGGAACTTCGTCACTGCTCGCATATGCAACCTAAGGAGATATAAATGGGGAAAAATTATAAAATTGCTGTATTACCTGGTGATGGTACCGGCCCGGAAGTTGTAGTTGAGGGTAAAAAAGTTCTTGCTGCAGCTGCAGATAAGTTTGGATTTAAGCTGGATTTTACCGAATTTGATTTTGGTGGAGACCGATATATAAAAACCGGTGAAGTTCTACCTGATTCAGCTGCAGATGATCTTAGACAGTTTGATTCGATTTTTCTTGGTGCAATCGGCCATCCTGATGTTAAACCGGGAATACTGGAAAAAGGTATTCTTTTAAGATTAAGATTTGAGCTTGATCAGTATATTAACCTTCGGCCTGTTAAGTTGTATCCTGGTGTGGAAAGCCCTCTTAAAGATAAAGGACCTAAAGAGATCGATTATGTTGTAGTAAGAGAGAATACCGGAGGTATTTATACCGGTACCGGTGGTAACTCTATGATTGGTACTCCAAATGAAGTAGCTGTTCAGAGTATGGTATACAATAGATTCCAGGTAGACAGATGTTTACGATATGCTTTTGAATATACAAAATCACATGGTAAAAAGGCTCGTGGTGTCGGTAGCGAGAATACCCTGGGCCTTGTTGGAAAAACTAATGTACTTACATATGTTTTTGATCTCTGGGAAAGAGCTTTTCATGAAATGGGCGATAAATATTATCCGGATATTAAAAGAGAATATTATCATGTTGATGCTACATGTATGTGGATGGTGAAAAGCCCGGAATGGTTCGATGTACTTGTAACAACAAATATGTTTGGAGATATTATAACAGACCTTGGTGCTATTACTCAGGGTGGAATGGGCATTGCAGCAGGAGGTAATATTAACCCCGAGGGAGTAGGTATGTTTGAACCTATTGGTGGTTCAGCTCCAAAATATACAGGTCAGGGTATTATCAATCCATTGGCATCTGTAGTTGCCGGTGCCATGATGCTTGATACTCTGGGAGAATCCAAGGCTGCCAAAGCTATTGAGGAAGCAGTTATGTCTGTGACCGGAAATAAAATTAAGAGCCTTTCCGCAGGGAAAATGGGATATTCTACATCTGAAGTTGGTGATCTTGTAGCTGATCAGTTTTAATTATTAGCTATAAAACAAAAAAAATCCTGCTTGTTTAGCAGGATTTTTTTGTTAATTACTGATTGATCTAAAGCCCTCCAAAAACTCCGGGGAAATAACCAGTATCTTTTGAACCTTCAACCTGGATAGATTGTTCAGAAATTTCTAATATTCCCACTGCTAATCCAGTGATATCTGCTACAATCCAAATTATATCCTGTTTTAAGATTTGATCTATAACAGGATTATTTTTAATAGTAGTAATTGCGGAGAGTGGAGTATTATTTGATATAGGTCCTGAACTTATAAGAGAAAACCAACCCCATTTATCATTACCCATTTCAGTAACTGAATCAATATACCCAACTTCAAGATATGCTGGGTTAGTAATAATTATACCATCTATAACTCGTATTTTGAAATCTTTTTCTGATTCACCATATAGTGATAGCTTTATATCTATATTGTTTATATCAACATTACTTAAGAGAGAATAGTTATATATGATTTGTTGAAGATCAATTCCCAAGTTTAAAGATGATACAGGTATTTCTGCCTGGATTATTATAGATGGACCGATTCCTGTTAAGGGTACAGATTTATCATCTATATTAAGACTAACATCAAACC
>DAOVSY010000613.1 GCA_030633365.1 Spirochaetaceae bacterium
CTTTGTACAGTGCTGCCCGGGACAGTAATACTGCACTAATTATCACTGCCGACCATGGTATGGCTTTCAAGACTCCGGAATCGTCCAGGGGTGGACATGCGTCAGAGGATTACTATTCAAGTGAAGCTGTTACTGTTCCGCTATTGATCATCTCTCCCAATGTGGTTCCTGGTATTGATCATGGGAAGTACGCCCAGGAGGATCTGGCACCTACTTTGCTTTCTATTCTGGATATACCCTCTCAATTGAGATATTCTGACGGGGAGGTAATTCCGGTTAAGGATTATGCTAATTTGCTAGTCAGTGTTAACAGTGAATCTGATGTGGAGGTGATCCGGGGTTCTGAAATGGTGTCCGGCGGGTCAGGGGATATTTTGTATATTTTCACCGGATTAAGACCAAAAATCAATTATACTGTCAGGGTTAATAGTGGTAAAGATATACTGGAACAGTCGGTGCATCTGGATGTGGATCGCCTGGTAAGGTTTGAAACGGTTGTTTCCAATGATGATACAATTGTGTGGGATGGCAGGACATTGAGGAGATATGTTGCTTCGGTCCTGACATTTATTGTTATTGTCGGGGGATTGCTATTGATCAGCAGGATCAGGGGTTAGGACCTAAAAAATAATTTGTCTGGGAACATGAATGGCTTACAAGAGTATTAACAATGACAGTGGAATATCTGGAGTAATAGGAGTTATTCTGATAACTGCGATAGTAGTGGCGGCTTCCGCTGTTGTTTATACTGTGGTCAGTGCCTACGAGCTGGAGCAACCGGTGATCGCAAATATTGACATTGAGAGTGTGGATATGTCCAACGAGGAGGTGGTGCTGGTGCACAGGGGCGGTGATTCATTTAATGTTTCCGATGTAAGCATAATTATTAGCGTAAATGGAGAAACGCTTGAAAAAAATTTAATCAATTTGCCTGCTTTTAGTGTTGCGGGCTTTAATTCTGTAGGTGGAGTTTTGCATTCATGGTCAAATGACAATTATTGGGACCCTGGAGACAAGGGTAGTTTTAATGTTGCCGGGACTAATAATCCAAGTAGTTTTAACTCCGGCGACCTCCTCAAGGTTACCATCTACTACCGCCCCTCGGGAGCGATAATTTCATCACCTGAGCATCGGGTATGATAAATTATTGCACTTTAAAATTATGTTGAGGTAGGGAGTTGTTTCCTGTTTAGGTGAGTTGGTAAGTTTGATATGGAATAGTCTTGAAAATCGCTATACTGGCCACGTTACATCTTGTCCGTGGTATACCAGTGACTTCAACCACGCTCTTTCTTATGCTCCCAGAAGCAATAAGAATCTAGAATAAACAACTTAGATCTAAAAATCAGGAATGAAGAAAGAAATTATTTATAAAATGTATTTAATTATTTAAAATGGTGATGAAGTATGTGTAAAAAATTAAATTTTATAAAGTGGCAAATAGAAAATATAAGAAGCACAGCTATAGCTGGCAAAAATGAGACGATTGGGGAAACTGCTAAAAAGGAAATCCAAGAGCAGTGGGTAGACAATCATGTTGAAGCTATAATAAACACTGTTTTAGCAATGCGTCAGCGATGGAAAGAAACCGCTGAACCACGTTTTATCGAATACCAAAAAAATTACCCACATATTAAAACTTTATATGACTTAGACAATA
>DAOVSY010000506.1 GCA_030633365.1 Spirochaetaceae bacterium
AGAACTTGATGGCTGGCATGCAAAACTACGGTTCTCAGCCTGCCATTTAATACCTGACCATCCAAAATGCGGCAGGTTACATGGTCATACTTATGCGGTTAGCGTACGTATCGAGGGCAGCCAGGCAGGGCAGTTTATTATTGATTTTGAGGATGTGAAGAGGATGGTTATGGGGGTATGCGACAAACTGGACCACAGGATATTATTGGCCATGGACGATCCCAGATTGAAAATAACAGAAGATGATGGTTATTATACAGTGGAACTCATTAAAAGCTGCAAACATTATGTGCTGCCTGCAGATGATGTGAAATTACTACCCATACCGTCGGTAAGTGCCGAAGACCTGTGCAAGTATTTCCTTAATGAGATTTCTACAGCTATCAGGAAGAACGGTTTTGCAGATAATATCACAATTCTGCATGTACGTCTGGATGAAGGTATCGGACAGGGAGCAGGTTGCAATATAAGCCTTGCTTAATCTGTGGCACATTCAGTACTTCAAAATAGTCATTCCTTTATTTCTAACATTGTCAATAACATTTTTAACAATATTTTTAACAACATTTGGTGCTTCCAGCAAAAATTGAGAAGAAGAGGATTTTAAACCACCATAAATGGGGATTTTTACACCGCCTTTAATATCAAATTGCTGGCGGCTATAGAGTACGACTGTTGGTTTGCCTTTTTTAAAGAACTACAAGGAGGATATGTACCGGAATGACCGAATACTCATTCCCTGTCTTGAACATGGTCTTTGACGCTATAATACCTTCCGTAAAGTGATACAGGGATTGAAAGTCCTGTTTTGATATTCTTTCCTGGTATTTCACTTCCACACCCACCAGTTTATCCTTTGTAATCAGCACGATGTCGGTTTCACGCTTATTCTTCCAGTAGAACGCCACATCATTAGCAAAAGCCTGTGGGAATGCTTTTTTTGCAGTTCTTGCACAGTGGACCACAACTACTGATTCTATGAGTGCCGGGGTTATTTCCGTTTCCCTGAAATTGAGCATCCGGTTAAACATGTGGTAGATGAAAGGGTCGTAAAAATAGATCTTCTTGTTCTTGTTATAGTCGGCTGCTTTCTTATTGAGGTCAATGTGGTATAATACGAACAGGACGAACATGTTCTCAAGGTCTTCAGCATATGAACCGACAGTCTTATGACTCTTTATTCCTGCATCCTTTGCAAAGGAATCCCAGCTTACGGCTGTGCTCAGTTTCAGTAGGACCGTCCTCAACATCTGTTTTAATATCTTCTCCTGTTTGCCCCATTTTGCAATGTCACCAATCACCCAGCGGGTGTAGACCTCATAGATATAATCAGGGATCTCAAGGTTTGCATAGAATTCATTTATGGCAAGGGGAAAACCTCCAACCCTCAGGTACTGGTTGAACAGAATTCTCAGGTCATTTTCATAGGGGAGTGCCAGGTTCGCTGCATGGTTAATTTCATGCAGGGATAATGAACAGGCGGATTTAATATCTGCTTTGATGTCGGGCCGGACAAGGGACACGAATTCACTGAAGGTCAGGGGTAAGAGTAAAATGTCCCTGCCGTGTTTGCCTGTCCTGCCGGGCAGCCTTTCAAATCCGTATTTAATGTCAAGTGTATGGGAGCCGGTGAGGACAAGGCATATGCCTGAGAGTTCTCCCGAGTCTACCAGCAGTTTTACAGACTTTTGCCAGTTTTCGATACCAGATACCTCGTCGAGAAAGATAAATGTGGTGTCCAGGTTCCTTGATGCAGCCATTTCCAGATATGCACGTATGAGTTTCAGGAGTTCAATATGGTCGATGAGTGCGTCACATGAGGCATAGAATATAGCACTTTCAGGTATGTTTTTTTCGAGCAGTGAGCGTACCATGAGTTTTATCAGTGTGGTCTTTCCCACCTGGCGGGGGCCCCGTATGGAAAATATATTGTCAGGTATGAGTTCCAGTTCATCCAATACTGGGGAATGCCACTGGTATTTTTTTTCAGAAAAATTTATTATGTGCTTATCATCTTTTATGTGGCTTCTTCCCTTCCACCAGGGATTCTGAATCGTGAAGTCTGTTATATCCATCTCATTGGTATTGTAATACCTATTTATATTTAAATATGCTGGTATTGTAATACCAACTGATTTATATACAAATTGGCATCCTGATACCAACTAATTATAGAACTATGGCTCTATGCTGTTTTCTATGGGTAATATAATATCCACGATACAAAGAAATAATTCATAAAAGGAGAGAATTGAATATTAAAGCTTCCGCAGCTAGCGAAATCTTCAAAACTTTACAGTTAATAAATATCTTTAAAATGATATCTTAATGATATCTTTCTATTTTACTGGAATCTAAATAAATAAGTACAATCAGAACCTTGAATATTTCCAGGTGGAACACATGCAAACAAATGTCATAAGGTCTCTAAACATTGGGAAATCCGTACGTATG
>DAOVSY010000521.1 GCA_030633365.1 Spirochaetaceae bacterium
CAGATTTCCAGGCTATTTCTCCAAGCTTTTTCCTTTCCTTATTCATACTAACAATTTCTTCGGCCATTTGTTTCTGGACAACAGGATCTTCGCTTATAAACAGTTCTGCTGCTTTTTCAGGTTTTCCTAAACGACCGGAAGCATTAATAACAGGTGTAATTTGCCATCCTAAATCTGTTGTACCTATTTTTTTCCCCAGAAGATTTTGTTTAAATAGAAGTTCATTTAAACCCAGACGTTTTGAATTATTAATTAACTTCATACCATGGCGAAGGAGAATACGATTCTCATCTTTTAAAGGCATCATGTCTGCAAGGGTTCCAAGGGCAACAAGATCAAGATTATTTTCGAAATTAGATTTCATTAAATCAATTTTTCTGTAAACATAGGTATTAAGAAGGTTAAGAAAAACATCAATCTCCTCAATACTTTTGCCTAGATACCTTGAAGACCTGCTTTTTTCTCTCATTTCAAGAATACTCATATTTTTTAGTTTTGGAAAATCTTCCCAAATTTTTGGTGCAATATCCAAAAGCTCAAACTCTGTACTTTCACCAAATACTTTTTTAAGCATATTTGTCTGCAAAGTTTCATCATAAACAAGAATCTGTCTGTTATACAAAAATTCTCCCAGGCGTGTTTTTTCTATACGTACAAGACCAGGTACAATATTCTCAGATATTCTTTCTATTTCAACCATGTTTTCTATACGAACAGCATCTATAATAAATGTTTCATTTCCCGGCCTGATATTAAGAAGAACAATTTCGGATTTGTATAGTTCATTTGTAGAAAATGAAAGTGCCCAGACAACCTTGGAAACCACACCACAAGCTGCAAGATCTCTAAATGGATAGCAGGAATCATTGCTTTTTGGATTAATTATTGCAACTGCAGGGGGGATTTTATCAGAGGGAAGATGATGATCAATAATTATTGAATCAATTCCCTTCTCTCTTGCATATTCTATTTCTTTGTTGTTTGTAATACCACAATCAACAGTAATTAACAAACTACCATCCTCTGCAGCAAATTTATCTATTCCTGCCATTGTTAGACCATAGGGATCATCCCCCATGGGTAATGACCAGGCAGCATCTATCCCAATACTTGAAAGACCATTTTTTAGTATTACTGTGGAAGTTATTCCATCCACATCCCGATCACCAAATATTTTTACTTTTTCACCTTCATCAGCAGCCTGACGTATACGATCTACAGCATCTTCCATCTCTTCAAACAAAAATGGATTATGTGTATACCTCAGATCACTCTCCAGATAAAATTTCAAATCTGTAGCTTCAGTTATACCTCTTCTGTAAAAAATAGAAGCTGTAAGCAAATCAATACCATATCTGTCTGCCAGAACTTTTACTTGTTCAGGATTAATTTTCTTTTTATTCCATTCCATATATTTTCCTATTTACAATTTTAAACGTGGTATAATAATCCTTTTTTTAAAGTGTTTAATGGATACTCCACTATTCCCTGAACCATTGCAAGGAGTATACGTTTTAATATATCTATGGATTTACTGTCCAGTCCAATTTTCATACTCTGTTCAATTTCCAGTTTAGAACTATGTTTTAAATATTTAAGCCCACCTGAAGAAAACTGAATCATATCCACTTTATTCCTGCAATTAACACAAACTATTTCGTTACTACTATCTTCGAAATAAACTTTTTCAGTATCTGAAAATTTATTTTCACATTTAGAACAATAATTCAAATCTGATTGAAATCCGGAAATTCCCAAATACCTCCAAATAAACTGAACCAAAATAAGATTTTGTTCTCCCTTTTCTGCCTTATTTAAAATTTCAAGACTTTTAGCAAGAAGGGGGTAAATAAGTTCCGATTCACCACCACCGGAAAAAGATTTTAATATAAGTTCAGCCCAAAATGAGGCAATGTAAAATTTACCAAGCTCTTGACGTATATTTGGAAAAATCATCATCTGTTCAATATCAGATATTTTATAGTTATCCTTAACAGGATCAAAATATATATGCAGATGTAATAAAGAAAAAGGATCTACCAGTCCGGAAAGTTTACTTTTACCTTTACCTGCTCCATAAGCAATTGCATCTATAATTCCATGTGTTCTGGTAAAACAGGATAGGCCTTTATGAAGCTCTCCAATTCTTCTACTTCGCAGGATTATACTATCTGTTTTTATATTACGATTCATCCAAAGCTATAATAAGGGATGCTTATTAGCATGTACAGTGTAATTATGAATTGTTTTTAATATGTTCATTATGTGTATCAGTTTTAACTTGTTTTTATGAAGATTTTAGTTGCTCTATCCCAATTTTATC
>DAOVSY010000322.1 GCA_030633365.1 Spirochaetaceae bacterium
AGATTGTTCTGGATGATAAAATTAGAGACTATATTAGTGCTGAGGGCTTTGATCCGAGTTATGGAGCCAGACCTATAAAACGGGCTATTCAGAATCTTATACAGAATCCTCTTGCTAAAGAGATCCTTGCCGGAAATATAAAGGATGGAGATAAGATTAAGGTTAGTAAAAAAGAATCTGGTTTGGAATTTTCTGTTGTTTAATATGTTGAATATGAATATAACAGAGATTCCCGGATTGATTGCAGTCTCTTTGAGTATAATATCATTTCTAATTTACTGGACAATATTCAGTGCCAGTCGTGGGCGTGGGATATTGGTTATCAGAGCAAGATTTGCAGGGTTCATTCTGATGGCATTGTTACCTGTTGTTATACTGCTTGTGCTGACTGACTTAGAACTTGGAGATATTGGCCTTATTCCTTCTTCCGGATCTTTGGTTTTCATAGTTATAAGCTCACTTATATTCAGTACAGCCGGTATTTTTGTTACAGTTTTTAATCCCGGAGCACCAAAACATTTTGCGAAGTATCCTCAAATACGTGATTCTAAGTGGACCCGTAGTATTTTTATATGGAATCTGATTTCCTGGGCTGTTTATCTGACAGGTTATGAGATTATGTTCAGAGGAATTATTATTTTTACACTTTTAGAGCCTTTAGGGGTCTGGCCTGCTATTGCAGTAAGTACTGCATTATATTCCGCTCTTCATCTTCAAAAAGGGATGTTTGAAGCATTAGGTGCGCTACCCCTGGGAATACTTTTTTCTGTTCTTACTGTTTTGTCAGGAAGTATCTGGATTGCAGCAATTGTGCATGTTGTAATGGCTGTATCTAATACATTATGGTCTTTTAAGAGGCATCCTGAAATGGAATTTGTTAAGTAGCAGAGATTATTTGTTTTCCAAAATACGGCTATACTCTTCCGGCGTATCAATATCCCTGAATGTATCCGGCATATTCATTTCAATATCTAAAACTCTGAAATGAGTAAATATATTCTTCATCTCTGAGGAAATTGGTTCGGTTAAAATAGTTTTTATTGTTTTTTTGTGTAAAAGAACAGGGTGTCCTCTTTTCCCCAGATACATCGGTCTTATTATATCAAAATTGTCAGGGTTATTGTTCCTGGCTTTTATTAAATTTATATAGATATCTTTTCCAATGTCCGGCATATCCCCCATGGTTATAAAAAACCAATTCGATTTGATTAGTTTAACACCTGTTTGTATGGAAGAAAACATACCATTTTCGAATTTTTTATTCTCTATTGTAAACACATTGGAGTATTTTCTTACTATTTTAGTCAGTTCCTCTGATCTGTGGCCTGTTACAAGAATAACTCTGTTGGAAGTACTAATAGCATTGATAATACTGTTTTCTACAATAGTACTTCCTTTATAAGGAAGGGTCAGCTTCCATTTTCCCATTCTGGAAGAAAGACCTGCTGCAGGTATGAGGCAGTCAATATTCATTCGTAAAGATTATCAGTATAAAGCTAATGTAATCAAGATCTTAAACATCTTCTTAGTTTTGTCGATAATATACATATGGATTACCGTATTTTAATTCCGGTTCTAATACTCCTCTTACTTCCTTTTATTATCTTTGGTCAGGATTTGGTTTTACAGGCTGATAATCTTATAATTGAACAGACCCTTGATGGTGGATATGATCTATGGATTAAGGCAACTCCAGGTCTTGGATCTATAATGATTACAGAGTCCACGGCAGACCCTCTAAAACAATCAAGCTCCTTTTCTCTTCGTAATACAGAGTATCATAAGGTAAATGGAGATGAGAAAAGGCTTTTAAATGGTGAATTTTTAGAAGCTCAGGGGAAAACACAGTTTGCTTTAATTGATTCCACTATCGAAAATCATCCTGAATATGGTCAGGTTTTTCATATTTTTATTCCATATATTGTTGAATACGGGTATAGCTGGAGCAGGATTGGGGAACTTCAGATACTGGATGGAAGCTGGATAAATATAAGAACATTTGAAAAATCCTATTCTGATTATACCGGAGGATTTCATGATAATCCCTATATAATCAGGGTCCTTCAAAAACCTTTACCCGGGCCTCCTGAAGGTAATTATATGGATGATGCTGTAAGTGCATTTGAAGAAATAAGTGATGGGGAGATGGTTTTTGGAGCAGGGCAGGAAGATATTATTGATAATATTCGCTGGATTCTGCAGCAAACTGATGGAGATACTCTTGATCTTGTTCTTTGTCTTGATACAACACGAAGTATGGAAGATGATATTCCTTATTTAAAAGATTCACTTATTCCTATGCTTCTTGAAGAAACATCAGGATTTTCAAATTTCAGGTTTGGAATGGTTTTATACAAAGATTATTTTGAGGAATATGTAACAAAAACTATTCCCTTTCAAAATAATCTGGATTATATTCAATCTTTTCTTAACAATATACGTGTTTTTGGTGGAAGGGATATTCCGGAAGCTGTTAATGAAGCCCTTTATGAAGGTATTCATAAATTTGACTGGAGTGCAGACAGCAGAGAAATAATTCTAATTGGAGATGCACCTCCTCACCCAAGACCCCGTGGAAAGGTAACATCAGAAATGGTTTCAGCTGATGCAGAATCAATAAATATAAGTATCAATTCAATAATATTACCCCAGTAGGGAACGCAGATCTGCGTTTCCTACAAGGGTAATATGATGTTATTATTTGCACATATCCATAGACAAATCCCAATAAATAAATAAAATACCTCCTATGAATAATTTCATGAAACTTGCCGATTGGCTTCTATTATTACTGTTGTCTCTTCTTTGGGGAGGATCTTTCTTTTTTAATGAGATAGTGCTTAGACAACTGGCACCTTTTACACTGGTTTTTGCCCGGGTATTTTTGGCCGCTATATTTTTGTGGATATTTATATTTTTTAGTAGAGGCAAAAAATCTTTTGCCTCTACTAAAATATCCAAACAATTAATAATAACATCTCTGGTCCTTGGGATTTTTAATAATTTTGTTCCTTTCAGCCTTATTGTTTGGGGCCAACAATTTATTGAAGGTGGTGAGGCTTCAATTATAAATGCTGCTGCTCCCCTTTTTAGTGCTATTTTAGGGCAATTTATTAGAGGTGGTGAAAAACTTACTAAAAATAGAATTATTGGTCTTATTGTTGGCTGGTTTGGCGTCTTTCTTCTTGTAGGGCAATCAGGATCATTAGAAGCTGGTAATATCTTGTATGGTCGGCTGGCAGTGTTGGGTGCTTCCCTTTGTTATGCTTTGGGAGCTTTATATGGAAAACGATTTAATTTTCCACCAATAGTACTTTCTGCAGGTATGTTAAGTGCAGCAGCAATTTATTTACTTCCATTTGTTATTTTTATTGATAAACCATGGGGTATTAATATTGAGACAGGAACTCTACTGTCTATGATTAGTATTTCCTTATTTAGCACTGCTTTAGCCTATCTTATTTATTTTAAATTATTAGTAAGGGTTGGTGCTACCAATCTACTGCTGGTTACTTTTTTAATACCCCTAACTGCTCTAATTCTTGGTTTACTGTTTTTAGGGGAGACACCAGGCTGGAGAGCCTATTTGGGATTTGGAATAATTACAGCAGGTCTTTTAATTGTTGATGGTAGGTTTATCTGGAAAAAGAAACATTCCAACAGGTTGCAGAGACGCGATTAATCGCGTCTTTACAACGAAAATTTATAGAGACTTATCTTCTATTACTTTAAGGTGCTTTCTTGAAAGGATCATAGGCCAACCAGGAAGAACAGAAGCTCCTTCACCAGAATATCTGTCCAGGAGTTCTTTAAAAAGAACTTTTGCAAGATCCTGTTCCCCTTTTTTATAGGCAATAAAAGCTATTTCATATTCTGCTTCTACAAGCTTTTGTATATCGTCAGAATGATATTCAACAAACACTTCATAGTATTTTAATGCTGTATCATAATCTTTATTATTGGATGCTTCC
>DAOVSY010000014.1 GCA_030633365.1 Spirochaetaceae bacterium
ATTAATAATGCAAGACCAAAAGCAAGAAGGAATTCAATAGTAACAGAGAATATTACCAGAAAAGCAGTATTGAAAAGGGCTTCATAAAACACGGGATCTTTGAAGATATGGATGTAATTTCCAAAGGTCCAGATACCGTCTACATTCTTGAAGCTTAAAATAATTGCATTTAATACAGGAAACAGCCAGAACATAGAATAGTAAATAACTACCGGTGCAATAAGCATATAAGGCACCATTTTTTTTCTGGTCTCTTTACTAAGTGATAATTGATCTTTCGTAATTGTCATAATTCACCTGCTTATAGCTAATTACGGTGTCCGGATTATCAATCTTTTGTTACATCTTATGCATATTGATATGAAGAAAAACAGCGCAATTAGCAAATGGGAAAGCGACCGGAACTTCCGGCCGCTTTATAGTTTTTTATTTTTTCAAAGCTTCCAGTTTTGCCTGTGCGGCATCCAGCATAGCTTTATCATATACACCTGAACCAATAATCATATCTGCAAAAACATCATCATAAACCTGTTTTACAGCACCCCATGATGTGTATGCACTTCCAGGAACACCGGAAACAACACCGGTCTGAAGAACCATAACACCTTTCTTAATAACTTCATCAACTGGAGAATCACCAAGAACTGCTATTGCTTCATCTATTGGAGGCAGAAATCCACCTGTTCCTCTTGCAACCTTAACTGCAATATCAGGTCGGGTCATAAACTCAATAAATTTAATTGCAAGTTCTCTGTTTTCTGCACCAACTGGTACACCAAATCCACTTACACCTGCAATTGAACCAATACCTTTTGGTCCCTTAGGAGCTTTTGCAATAACGTAGTTAGATGGATTAGATCTGTAAGCTTCACCTGTTCTGGCCATATGAGCTACTGTTAACCATGTTTCACCACTCTTCATAGGAGCTGTAACATTGTCGTAGGTCATAACTGTAGGAGAGTAAGCTTTATGCATTTTTGTTAAAAGTTTCCAGCCCTCAATAGCTCCTGGAGAATTGATTACAGGGAATTCACCACCATAAGAAAGGAACATTCCACCATACATATAGATCAGTGATTTCATTGGTACACCGGTTACAGCTGTTTTACCTTCGCCTTCACCTTCTGCTATAGCAACTGCCCAGTCAACATACTGTTCCCAGGTAATATCCTGAACATCCACGCCTGCGGGCAGATATTTCATAGCTTTATTATTGGCAAGGGTAAGATATACATCACCACCTACAGGAGCAAAATAAGTTTTTCCGCCTGAAGCAATACTATCCATAAAAGCTGCAGAAAATGTTCGTCCCTTCCAGTCTGATACAGGGAGTTCTTCAACATATTTATTACTGATCCATTGATCCATTACACCATTGTGAGCAATAACAACATCCGTTGTAACTCTTCCTGTTTCAGCTTGTAGTTTAGCTCTTTTAAGAAGTACTGTATCATCAAGAATTTCAAATTTTACAACAACATTATTTTCCTTCTCGAACTCTGGAAAAACTTCATCATAAAGAAATTTTTGTTCCGCTGCCGGAGACCAAAGTCTTGAAGATACAATAAGGGAAGTTGGGCCATCAACAGCAACTTCATCCTGACCGCCTGCAAACATAAAACCTGTTGTCAATAATGACAACATAACTAAAGTAATTAGAACTTTTCTCATAGAAAAGCCTCCTATTTATTTTATAATGCATACCGCAACGCGGCTTCTGCATCATTTACTAATTTAAAACAGCCTTTTGCATAAGCGTTTCCAGCTGTGTCATATATAAGGGGTTGTATAGAAATAATTTCTCATCCCCTAAATCAAGATCGATAATAGTTTTACTATTATCGATCTTTTTGTTTTCCTGTTTTGTCTCTGTTTTTGACTGGGGAATAAGGAGAACCTGACCGGGTACGGAAAATTGGAAAACTCTTTTATCCGGCTTTCCTAATGGCATTCCACCTCTTATGGTTCCATTCTCCAAAATATTAATATTCCTATATGTCAGTTCAAACCAGTCTGCGGGATAGATATCAGATAAACCCTGAATCCATACAGAGAGATCCTCTTTATGGAGGTTATTTATAAGATTAATATATCCTTTCCCCCAGGTTTCTCCGGCGGGAACAGGAGCTGATCTTCCACCCAACTGGTCCAGTTGAATCCCGTCAGCACCAAGGGTTTTTAGTTTTATTGCTTCAGTTAGAAGCCTGTCCTGCCACTCTTCTGAAGATGGGTTCATGACATAAAAAATTCTGTTGTGGTAGACTTCTTCAAAAGGTTTGTTCTTATTGTCTTTCAGGACAGAATTGTACAATCCTTCCCTATCTACATTTTCTTTCTGAGCTATTCTTCCATTCATGTAGAAAACAGCTTTTTGTCTGTTAAAGTGAATCCTCTCTATTGCTTTTTTGAGGTGAGAGTCCCCTCCTAATTGAGTAGAGGGAGTGTAGTCCGGATAACCCATATCGTGGCCCATAGAATATCCAAAAATATGAAGGATATTATCTTCTCCCAATTTTTTTAACATCAAATCTGAAATATCATTAAGAACATCAAACCCCTTATTTTTGGGTACTTCTGTTTTTCCGTCCGGACCAATAAGGCCCACCTGTATCTGCCAGCTGGAATTCGTCTCTACAATACCTAACCCTCTCCAGGGAACTGCGTCTTGCAGATCTTTTATTTTATCTTCCAGTTCATTGAAAGTTACAAAGGGAAGTGTATACCATGTGGTATTTTTACATTTAATGTTCAGGGAGATGTTTTTGTAATCTTCTGCATTAATACAAAACTCTGTAACTCTCCCTTCTTGATCAGGAGGCGCCAGAAATGCAAATCCTTTTCCGTTTTCTTCCATAAAAATTAATGTTCTACATGAAGCAGTTGCAGGATAGGATATAGAAAGCCCATCAGAAACCTGATGTTTGTTAATAGCTTTTATAACCTGAGAGGAACTAAATATCTCCCCCTCACGGTTAGGCCATAAGATTTTCCAATTTTCGCTTTTTAGTTCGATTCTTAGATCGTTTACCTGATTATTATTCAAATGTGTTAATTCAAATCCGTGCTTAGTTTTATTTTCTATGAAGTCCAGTTCTGATGTGATTGTGCAATAATAATCTGTTTGATTATATAAAACCTTTTTCACACATGCTCCATACTTTTATTCATTAACACTTTCAGTGTATCTCTGGAATTATTTAACTTTGCTGTTTTGAAATTGTTATCAAGTTTTTTTGCAGTTTCGGGAGACAATAGAGTTTCTATGACCTTATTGCAGACAGTTTCGATTATGTTATCAGGTAGTTTAAGAAATCCAGATTGTTTGTTAATTGATACTGTGGAACCCAGTGTAATTACATCGTATCCCTGGGGTTTAATATCTGTTTTATAAACAGGGTATTCATAAACCATTATGGGTTTTTTAGCAAAAACTGCTTCAATAAACTGATTCCCCCATCCTTCAAAAAGGCTTGGATAGGAGACAAGGTCAGCATAAGTGTAGGTATCAAAAATAGAGAATTTTTTTTCTGATTTATCTGCTACCCTTTCTGCACTTATCTTTGACTGGATATTACGATAAGGAATATTTCTTTTTTCCAGATATGAAATTAGTGTCTGGAGATATTCTTCTGCTTCCTGTTCTGCATAACCGGCAATAATATAAACAAACTTTGAAGTTTCAGTTACCTTTTTGCCGTTATATAGTTGTTTTCCTTTTAACTGACCAAGGAATTCTTTAGTATTCAGTTTTTCAATAATGGGAAGAATTAGTTCAA
Organism: Spirochaetaceae bacterium; assembly: GCA_030633365.1. The sequence goes on from DAOVSY010000014.1 coordinate 3,777, forward strand.
GTCCTTTTCTTTTTACAATTCTGGTTGCCTGAATAATTAAAATATCATTCTCTGAGAGATCAAAGGTTTTTAAAAAATCTTTATTAAACTCATCTTTTTCCCATGGTGCCATTGTGAAATCAAGGGTATCCGGGATTACAGCAGCATCAATAGATGATCGCCTGCGAAGAGATCCGGCTGCTCTGGTACTAATGACTGCATGCTCGAGCCGGGGTAGCACAGGTGGTACATATTTTTGAAGAAACTTTTCAATTGATTTACAGGAAGGTTTTTTAAAATCATCCCTTTCCCAGTAAAAGTCATGATGTGTTGCAAGTGAGGGAATCTTAGTCTTTTTTAATACATTATAGAATGCAAGTGCACTTGCAATATGTCTACCATGAGATAAAATATTGTGAATAAGAATAAAATCCGGATTAAAGCTCTCTATGATGGATGTAAGTTTTTTTTCTATTATCTCTGCAAGATGATAAATATCATCCATCAGCAATTGTTCACTGGAATAGTTTTCCAAAGTGTTGAATGAGTTCTCTGCAATCTTTCTAACTTCAGCTCTGTCAAAATCAAGTTCAGGAATAATGAAATCAGCTCCATCACTCCCTGATCCAGCAAGAAGGTAAACTTCCCATCCCGTTTCCCTGAGAACACTTGCCCTCTTGGTTATTTCAAGTGAAACTCCATCGGTTCTACCAACCCTGTAATGACATATTAATGCTTTTTTTGTCATCTATTACCTTATATACTTATAAATCTTCTGATATTTTACTGTAATACCAATAACTTGATATGTCAAGATATAAATATCACCTTCTAATTACTACAACTTGACATGTTAAATAAATCTTGCATTTAATGTAACCAGGGTGTAATATGGGGTACATGACACCTATCTACCAGACAATAATAGATTTCATAAGTGATAAGATTAGATCAGAAGATTACAAAGAGGGGGAGAAACTTCCCTCTGAATCACAGTTAGTTACGGAGTTTAATACAAGCAGAATTACTGTAACCAGGGCATTAAAAGAACTGGAGCTGACTGGGGTTATTTACAGGGAAAAGGGAAGAGGATCCTTTGTAGCCCAAAAATCAGTCAAATCAAATAATGTTATATCTCTCATTATCCCTCATAAAGCGGATTTTTTTTCCGGTGGGCAGCAGTACATTCGGAGTGTTTACAAATACTGCCAGAAAATGGGCTATCTCTGTTCTGTTCATTATTCCCAGCAATCCTCAAAAAAAGAACGTGCCATACTTGAAGATGTTATCAGTCATCAGGTAGCAGGAATTATTCTTTATCCCATTGATAATAAAAATATAGATATAATAAGCAGAATACTAATTAAAAAATGTCCTATTGTTCTGCTTGACAGAAAATTGGATGAAGTGGATCTTCCTGTTGTAGAATCGGATAACTATCAGGGCGCTCTGGATGCAGTCAACTATCTTTTGGAAAATGGACATCGTCGTATAGCGTTTGTCGGTGCAAAAGATGCACATTCTGTTACAGAAAGATATAAGGGATATTGTCGTGCATTGATAGATATGAAAATCCCTGTAAGCCAGGATATTATTTTTACTCATTATAAAAATACCAGATCTGAGGATATACAGGAAACTCTGGACATTGAAGGAGCAGATACTATTCTGGATGAACTTCTTTCTCTTAAGCCTGTTGTAAGTGCAGTTTTTTGTGTAAATGACCTTATAGCTTTCCAATTAATGAAAGCTGCTCAGAAAAGAGATGTGTTGATTCCTGGTGATCTTTCTTTTGTAGGGTTTGATAATATAAGTTTTCCAACAGAAAGTGATATTATCCTTACTTCAGTAGGGCAGGAATTTGACCAGATAGGAAAAGCATGTGTCAAATTACTCTGGGACCAGATAGAGTCGGGAAATGATGAATCGCCTTCATTTATTGTTCCTACAACTTTAAAAATTGGTCAGACTGTGGCACTGGTGAAAGTGTAATTTTTTCAGGCAATGATTAAATTTGTAGCTTTTCTAACTACGCAAATTTTCTTCCATATACATTTGAAGCTCAATCATTCTTTCTAAGAGATCTCCTCTGGATGCTTCCGGAAAATTTGATAAAACAAGTTCTTTTGTGAATAGTTTTGCTACATACCGAAGTTTTCTTGTTTTTGATTTTGAAGCATATATAAAATCGGCATGGCCGTTATTTATTATAATCAGTGAAGTTGCAGTATCAAAACGACTTCTCCATAGTTCCCCAGGTGCTTTCTGGAAAGTGTAGCCTGGTAAGCCTTTTTTTGAAATCCCATTAGAACTGCCTGTGGATTTATCTTTGTTAATAAGCTCTTTAGTTACTGTAATAATACATTCTGCAAGGCATTCTCTGTCATCCTGAGTAACAATAGCTCCTACTGATATTATTCCAGGTTCATCGGTCGCCGTAAATTGGACAAACTCCTTCTCAGGGTTGTCTATTACTCCTTCACCTTCTTCCACATACCATTTTACAGAATATCCACTATCAAGCTGCCGTTTACTTTTATCTCTGGCAATAATTTTCAATTTCTTTTTATCACCTACACCAATAACTACTGAAGAAGGAGATATTATTGCTGAGTAGAGAGAACCTGGTATCTCAAAAAACTCTTTCTGATCAAAATCTGATATCCTATCAATCTCTGTGGCAAGATAAACTGGGTCTGTCTCACTATCTTTTCTATTATCATCTGATATTAATTTATTACTTCGGATAACTTCAAGTTTTTTACCTGGTTTTATATGCAGCCAGCTGTATTCCTCCTGAGGAAGATGATGAAAAGCTTCCTGAAGAGCTTTTGTAATTTTTTTCAGGATATTTTTACTTGCCTTATCCTCCTCTGCTTTTTTTTGTTCGTTAATAATGGTAATGAGAAAATCTTTTAAAGGTTCAAGAGAAATTATAAAGCTTTCATATGCATGATCATAGATAAAACCATCTCTTGTTCCAGGTGTAAGCTGAATAAAAGAAGCATCAATTATTCCCTCCAGATAAGGAGAATCCCAGGGAAAGCAATTGAAATGTTCTACTGTTTTTATAGATGGAAGTACTCTTGTTCCAAGTTTATACAATCCAATCTGATTCTCCTGCAGCGGTTCATTTAAATAAAGTTCGCAATATATTTCACCAAGAGGGTTTTTTATTTCAGGAATATCATGAAGCAGTCGCCCTTTGAACTTTCTTGGTTCTACCAGAAATTCTTTTCTGCTTGTTCTGTCCAATATTTTTATCTTTACACCAGTTTTACTTATTCTATCCCGAAGTTCACTGGCCAGATAGTTCTGAATTTTTTCACCGGACAGCTGCTTAACTCCAGGAAGTATGGAACTAATTACCAATTCTGTTCCTGTAGGAGAGAAAAGAGAATTGACATCCTTTATTTGAAAGCCGGGGTTATTTTTTACTAATTTAATTCTCTTTGCTTCACCGGATTTGCCTGTTGATGTAATATTAATTTCTTCTCCAACGGTCCAGAAACTTAAAAGTCCAATACCAAATTCTCCCTGAATACCGGTAGCCCCATGTTTTTTTAGTTTTCTTTTAATTGAATCCCCTATATGAGTAGCAACATACTTAAAATCATCTATTCCCTCTCCATCATCAATAATTTTAAGATATGTTTCACCTTTCTTTTTTCCTCTGATAATTGTTATAGTTTTAGCTCTTGCATCAATACTGTTTTCTATAAACTCTGCAATAGCCTTTAAGGGATTGTTCTGGGAAAGAGCAATAATGGTAATAGCATTCCAGTTATTTCCTATTTTTAACTTACCTGAGTTTGAATTCGTTGTGGCTTGTTTTTTCTTACTCATATATATGGATTTTATATGGATATCATAATTTTGGGAAGTATATGGACAAGTATCTAAATCCTAAGCAGTATTTCAGCTTTTACATTTGAATCTTTAGATTTTGGGTAAGCACGGATTTCCAGCCCCATTCCTATGTCCTCAAGATACTCTATTAATGTTGAAATTTTTATATCTTTACGGTTCTCAAGTTTAGAAACAGCAGTTTGGGTAAATGCTTTAAAATCAGACTGCTTAATACCTTGTCTTTCCCTTAAATCAGCTAACCGAATCGATAATATTTCACGTTCAGCAGTAATCCTGGCACGGTGTACGTGTTCCTCTTCCATTTGGTTTTCCATAGCACTAACAGCATTTTTAACAATTGCCATTATGTTTCCTCCCTGTAACGATATTTCCTTATCAATGTTTCAGCATCATCTATTAATTTTTTATAAAAGATCTTTTCATTTTTCCCTTTTTTATCACCACCTATCAATAGAAGTGCATTTCGATCTTCATCAAAATAATATGCAATTCTTATGACATGCAAAGGAGTTTTTATTCGGAGTTCCTTCAAGTTTTTTATACTGCATCCCTTAAGCGTATCAGCATAAGGTCGTTTTAATAGAGGACCGAACTCCTGAAGGAGTAAAGTTACAGATAATATAGCTTCCTGGGTACGATCATCCTGTCTTGAAAACCAAAAAAGATATTCCTCAGTTGAATTTATCCCCACATGAATTATACCCATTGTAACAATATGAAGTCAAGTTCATATTATTGCTATTATAATCATTAATTGTAATCATTATTTACCTCTATTACTATATATAGGGTAAATTGTGTTAGTGCTTCAGAATTTTGATTTTAATAAATTCGCAAATGAGGTAAAAAACTTGCTTCCTGCCTGTGGACAAACTGTCTCCAGGTAACAATGTTAACTGAAATTGACATGTATCATTCCATATCATCCAAAGTCATAACATTAACAATATGATAGGCCGGAGTCTCGTATGGATGGGCTTTAAGCATTGCCTGGACAACCGCTTTTATGATGCTATCAGAACAGACAAGCTCCAGGCGAAACTCATCAACTTTTTCCAGTTTATTTATCTCTCCCAAAAAAGGGGAAGAACCTATTTCCGGTTTAAATTGCCCCTGTCCTTTCACCTGCCATGAACAGTGGCTGTAGCTCCCAATTTTTCCTGCACCTGCAGTAAAAGCAGCTGATTTTACTTTTTCCAGATTATTTCCCGGGACATAAATAACAAGCAAATACATTCTTAAACCTCCAATTGTCAATAAACTGCTATGATAGTAATATAATAAAATGATATTTATAATAACAGGCTCCAGGGGTGTAGGAAAGACTACATGTCTGCTAAAGCTGATAGAAGAAAAGAAAATCAAAGGAACCTTCCCTTCAGGAATAATGACTCCTGCAATTTATAATGCAAATGGGAACAAGCTAGGATTTTATGCATTAAATGTGGCGACTAGTGAACAATGGGAACTGGGTAGAAGCGATAAACTTCTGGGAGGTCCATCCTATGGCCCTTTTTCATTTAATGAAGGAGGTTTTATCAGAGCAAATGAAATTCTAAAGAAGATATTGACCGAAGGTTCAGGAGATGTATTTTTAGATGAAATTGGACCTTTGGAACTTACAAAGGGTTATGGTTTTTACCCAGTCCTTGCTCCAATAAACAAATTTGATATAAATCGAAATCTATATCTGGTTATTAGACCTGAATTGATTGATGAGTTTCTTGGGAGATATCTTGCAGATAATGAGTATAGAATTATAGAAATTACAACTAATAATAGAGATTATCTCAATTATTTATAAAATATTTTTCCAATGTTTTTAGCAGTAATTTCTGATCCAGAGGTTTTGTAAGATATTCATCAAATCCAGCATCTATACATTTTTCTCTGTCACCTTTCATGGCAAATGCAGTAATAGCAATAATGGGTATTACTGTTTTGTTATTTTTTTCCTCAATATCTCTAATTACACTTACAGCATCCAGTCCATTTAAGTGGGGCATAGCAATATCCATTAAAATTGCATCTATTGATGGATCTGTTTTATAAATTGAAACAGCATCTCTACCATCCTGGGCTATGCGTATAGAATAACCCTTTTCAGTTAATAAATGATCAAGTAGTTTTTGATTACTTATCTCATCCTCTGCAATAAGAATCTTTTTTACACCCGTAGGGTTTTCATCAATAATGGAATTATCTTTTGTTGATTTATCAATATTTTCTAAGAGTTTAGAAGTGTAGGGGAGGGTAAAATAAAATGAAGAACCTTCTCCTTTTTGTGATTTAACACGAATATTACCACCCATAAGTTCAATAAGCTGTTTTGTAATTGTCAGACCCAGACCAGTCCCTCCATAATTACGGGTAGTACTGGAGTCAACCTGTGAAAAAGGAATAAATAATTTGCTCACATTATGTTCTTCAATTCCAACACCACTGTCTCTTACATAAAATTCAAGAGTTTTATTGTTGATGAGGGAAACACCACACTCAATAAAACCAATTGATGTAAATTTTATTGCATTACTTATCAGATTATTTAGAACTTGTTTCAGACGATAAGGATCCCCTATAAGATTGCTATTGATATCTTTCGAAGTGCTGAATCGCAGATCTATTTCCTTTTTTTTGTCAGAGAGTAAAATCTTTGCAGAAGACATTACAGAATTCATTATCTGTTCCAGAGAGAATGTAATGCTTTCAATTTCAAGCTGCCCTGCTTCTATCTTTGAAAGATCAAGAATATCATTTATCAGAGAAAGTAATAGTTTTCCACTATCCAGCGAATAACCAAGATACTCTTTGTATTTATTCTGAAGATCATCATTTGCAATTGTCAGATCTAGAAACCCAATTATAGAGTTTAGAGGCGTTCTTATTTCATGGGACATATTGGCAAGAAACTGGGACTTTAGTTTATCTGCACTTTCAGCTTTTTGTTTTTCAATTTCAAGTTTTGTCAGTAATAATTTCTTCTCTGTAATATCCAGACTATATTCAATCATGCTTACAATCCTGCCGCTTCCATCAAATACAGGATATCCATGGACTTCAACATGAATGGGGTTACCGCTATCATCATAATGGATATGTTCCATTATGGTTGGTTGTTCTGTTTTTTTTACTTCTATAAGAGGACATTGATGTTCGTCACTATTACATGGTTCATTTTTATTATGTGTAGTTTTATGACAGGTTGAACCATACCAGTTACCAAATTTTGATGTTGCAGAATTAGCAAATTGAATTTTATAGTTATTTATATCTACCATATAGAATGGGTGAGGCAGAGACTCAATTGCTGTTGACAGTAGATCTTTCTGTTTTTGTGTCTCTATTTCCAGATCTCTCCTGTCAAGGGCTATTTGAACTATTTTTGCAAGGGTGGAAAGTTCTTCAATTTTATTAGTATAACATCCTTTGGAAGATTCCTCTTTATACAATCCAAAAAATCCGGATAGAGTATCAGTGACATTAAGAAGAGGGATAATTAAAAGTGATCTGATTCCTGCAGATTCCAGAAGCATTTTTTCTTCTGAAGCTCCGTTATTAAGATCTGAAAGATTTCCTATTTCAACTGCCTTACCTTGTTTTAGCCTGTCTTCCCAAAAGGGATAAATTTCAGGTGGAATACGTTTTATATTTTCTTTACCGTTTCTGTACCAGTTGTGGGTATTTTCAATTTCTTTATTATCCTGATTTATTTTTGAAAGGCATATTCTGTCTGCGCCACAGGAAGTTCCAATTATTTGAAGAATTTCATCAATTGATTTATCAAAATTATCTGCTGAAACTAAAAGGGAGGATATTTCAGAAATAACTAATTTCTGTTTTATTAAGTCTTCCTGTTCCAGTTTAGCTTTTTTCCGATCTGAAATATCTCTGGCAATACTAAGTACTGCAGGTTTATTACTAATCTCAATTGTACTGGAACTGATTTCTACTGGAATAACTCTGCCATTGCGATCCATCTGAGCTGATTCAAATACCAATTCGCCATTTTTTTTAATAGCTGCTGCTCTTTCCGGAATATATTTTGCAAATTCCGGAGAGTCGATATCCTTAATTTTCATTTTCAGCATCTCATCCCTGGAATAACCAAGGCTTTTACATGCGGCAGAATTTACGTCAAGAATATTCATGTCAAAATCATGAATAAAAACGGCATCTCTAAGTTTGTCAAAAATTAATTTGTAATCTAATTCTCTCTTTAATTTTGATTCCACCATAGATTGTATTATAACATATAATCTTATTCTGTCTATTGCTTACTAATAAAATCAACAATTATGAAGGCTTATTAGAATTGTTGAATTAATTTTTAATAATTGAAAAATATCATTGTTTTGCATACTCAATAGCAATTTGTACAGCTAGTCTTACATTGTTATAAACCAGTTCTTTATTGGCAAAAAGGCTTTTATCTCCAGTTTTATTATGAAGTCTTGCCAATACATAAGGAGTAATACCCTTGCCTTTTACACCTTCTTTTTCAGCAGATTCAACAGCTTCATCAATTACAGCAGTAATGTATTTTTTGTCCATTTCAAATTCTTCCGGAATAGGGTTTGCAATAACCATTCCGCCTTTTAGGCCAAGATCCCATTTTACTTTTAAAGCACGTGCAATTTCTTCCGGTTTATCAACTCTGTAATCTACCTTATAACCACTTTCTCTGGTGTAAAAAGCCGGAAAGTTTTCTGTACCATAACCCAGTACAGGGACACCATGGGTTTCCAGGTATTCCAGGGTAAGTCCAATGTCCAGTATAGATTTTGCTCCTGCACACACAACCCCCACATTTGTTCCGGCGAGTTCCTGAAGATCTGCAGATACATCCATTGTTGTTTGACCGTTTCTGTGTACACCGCCAATTCCACCGGTTGCAAAAACCCGTATTCCTGCAAGATCTGCACATAACATTGTAGTTGCTACAGTTGTAGCCCCATCAATACCTTTACTAAGAATCATTGCCATATCACGACGACTTGCTTTTGTAATTCCGGAATCCTTCCCCATATGATCAAGATCATTTTCTGTAAGGCCAATTTTTATTCTGCCATTAATAATAGCAATAGTGGCAGGAATACCACCAGCTTCTCTTATAATTGATTCAGAACGCTTTGCGCTAACTATATTTTCAGGGTAGGGCATCCCATGTGAAATTATTGTAGATTCCAGTGCTACAATAGGTGTATTGTCAGCCAGAGCATCTTTTACTTCTTCTTTTATATCAAGGTATTCATTTATCATTAAAACTTCTCTCCTGTAATGTGTTCAATATATTTAAAATTAATTTTGGAATTTACTGTATTTTCACCTGCCAATGCCGCTAATGAAACACCCAAGGCAAAACGGACAATTTTTTTAGTGTCGTAGTTCTTGAGGCTTCCATACACCAAACCGGCCATGAAAGCATCACCTGCTCCGGTTGCATTTTTTATTTCAGCTTCAGCAGGCTTATAATTTCCATATGTTTGTGAATCCCTGTAAAAAACACCTTCTTTTCCAAGGGTAATAAAAACTCTTTTTACTCCCAGATCTATAAACCAAAGGGAGGTTTTCTCTAAATCAGACTTATTACTAATTTTTATATCAGATAAAAATTCGGCTTCAAGTTTATTCATTTTAAGAGTATGTATTTTACCCATAAGAGTTTTTAATGATTTTGCTTTTCCAACTGATACAGGATCAACATAGATTTGTTTATCAGCAAAATTACTTAAAATATAATCCATTTGTTCTATGCCAAGACAGGTATCAAATACAATTGAATGTGCATTTTTTAATATTTCATATCTGCTTTCTAAAAACTTTATAGTGATATTATCTGAGATTGTCATATCAGATAATGCAAGAGCCATATCTCTTGAATCGTCCATAATTGCTAAATATACAGAAGATACTGCATTGGGTACTATAAGTGAGTAATCCGAACCTATACCACAGTTTTTGCAGCTTTCCAGAATTAGTGAACCATTGGGGTCGTCTCCTAAAGCAGATATTAGTTCTGTCATTATTCCCAGTCTGGCCAGATTTTCAGCAATATTTCTGCTGACTCCACCAGGACAGAACTCAATTCTTCCCGGGTTTGAATCTCTTTGAATAATTGGATTGCTTGAAAATCCCTGTATGTCTATATTTGCTGCCCCTATAAGGACCACGTATTTTTTTGTCATTGGGTATATATAACATAAATATGTTTTCAATGCCACAGAACAATTTTTTTCCCATCATAATCAGCTACTTTTACAGGAACTCCATAAATTCGGCTAAGTGATTCACTGGTTAAAACTTTATCCGAATTACCATGCTCAATTTTATTGTTATTTCCCATTAATATCATGTAATTACTTATTGCTGCAGCGACTTCCGGTTCATGACTGGTAAAAAGTATTGTTACTCCATCTTTTTTAAGGGATCTAAGAACTTCAATTAATCTAATTTTATTGGCAAGATCAAGATTACTCATAGGTTCATCCAAAAGCAGAATTCGTGGTTCCTGAGCCAGAGATCTTGCAACAAGGACAAGCTGTTTTTCTCCTCCGCTTAAGTGTGTCACCGGACGATCTGCAAGTTGTTTAAGACCAACTTTTTCAAGAGAGATTAATGCTGCTTCATAATCTTTCTTCCCTGGAGATTCCAGGGAATGCAGGTGGGGTGTCCGGCCAAGGAGTACATATTCTAAAAGTGAATATTCAAATGTTATATGTTCGTCCTGTGGAACTAATCCTATGAGTCTACCCATCTCTCTTCTTGAATACTCTTCAAGTTTTTTACCTTCTAGGTAGATAATCCCTTTATCAGCTTTAATCCATCCCAGAATTAAATGAAGGAGAGTTGTTTTTCCAATTCCATTTGGTCCTAATATGGCTGTAATATCACCTTTTTGAACTTCCATGGATAAAGTCCTTAAGACATGATTATTATCGGAACTATAGGTAAAGCTGATATTATCCAGTTTAATTAGAGAATTGCTCATTTCTGGATCCTGATATTTCTATTTAACAGTAAAATTATAAAAGCCCCTGCTCCAATCAGGGATGTAAATATTCCCAAAGGTATTTCTCCTGCAAAAATAGTTCTGGCAAGGGTGTCGCAAAAGATAGTGAAAATTCCCCCAAGGAGCATTGCTGCAGGCAGACTTTGTCGTGTGTCTGCTCTAAAAAGCCTTCTGGATATGTGGGGTACTATTAGTCCTACCCAATTAACTATTCCGCTGACTGAAATAACAGCAGCCGTGGCAGCTGTTGCACTAATAAGAAAAATTATCCTGGCAGTTCCTGGAGATATTCCCAGAGAGAAGGCTGTTTCATCATCCAGGCTTAGTACATTTAATCTCCACCGCATAAGAAAAACAACTGTCATGGAAACTATAGTAACTGGAAGGATGGTAAAAAGTTCTCTCCATGTAATGCTCCATAAACCACCAAGGAGCCAGAAAGTTATTTCCGGTAACTGACTCATAGGATCTGCTGCGTATTTCATAATACCAACACCTGCAGAAAAAAGAGCAGAAACAGCAATACCCGAAAGAATCAGTCTTAATACCCATCCTCCAAAGCGAACTCTTCTTGCTATATAATAAGAAAACCCAAGACCCATAACAGCAAAAAAAGCAGCAGATCCCTGGATAAGCCAGGCAGAACTACCAAGAAAAATAATCGCAAATGCTGCACCAAATGCTGCACCCTGGGAAACTCCTAAAAATCCTGGTTCCACCAGAGGGTTGGAGAATATCATTTGAAAAACCATCCCCGAACCTGCCAGGGATACGCCCAGTAACAGAGATGTTAACAGCCTTGGCAGACGTAAATTAAATACCAGTTTCCATGCAAGAGGATCTGTTGAAAGAATCCGGGGATCCATTATTCCTTTTACAGGATATCGTCCTATAAACAGAGCAATAATAAATACAACTATTAGAATAAATGAGAGAATTATAATTCTTCCATTTTTAGGTAGAGCTGCATTGGATATTTTATCCGGCATACTACCAGCCAAGTTTGCTTACAATTTCAGTTTCATATTGTTCATCACTTAAAAAATATAGATCTTTGAAAAAACTTCTGGTCATATTTTCTATATTTAAGTCTGTAAAAAGATCCGGGTGTATCTGCTTTGCAAGCCATTTTAAACCCAAAATCCATCTGCTGTCCGGCTGATCCCAGCTATAGAAATCTACAGGAAACGCCTGAAGTTTATTATTTTTTACAGCCTTCAGTTCCTGCCATTCCGTTGAATTTTTCATTGATTCAAGAACAACATTAATATCTTCTTTATAAGCAACTACATAAATCTGATCAGGATTCCATGCAGCGATTTGTTCCAGATTTATTTTACTCCAGCCACCACCCGGATGGCTGTCAGTCCATACAGGATTTCCTCCTGCTATTTCAACCATTCTGGATTGTATCCAGCTTCCAGGAGGAGTATTAAAAGCGGTAATTCCATCCCGTGTTGTGTGGTAAATAAACAGGATGTCAGGTTTTTTAGTTATGTCCTTTGTTTTATTTACAACATAATTCTTCTCATTCTGATAGTATTTAATTAACTCTTCCGCTCTTCCAGGGTTCCCAAAAACTTTACCAAGCATTCTAAAATCTTTTTCATAAGCTTCAGGAGTTTCCAGGTTCATATAGAGTACAGGAATATCAAGTTGTCCAACCGGGTCTCCGAGACTTTTTTTTAGGTAATTTTTAATTATTACAAGTTCAGGCTGTGTAACTGCTACCTGTTCAGGGCCAACTGTATGTTCCAGATAAATTTTGGAATCATAATTTGAATCCAGAACCTTAACAAAGTCACCATTCCTTTGGTTTGTATTACCAACTCCGACAATCCTGGAGGATGCTTCCGGGAACATGTAGAGTACATCGGCAATCATATTTGAGGCTTTCCCTACAAATGTTATTCTTTGTGGTATACCTGCCAGGTGGGCAGTATTTCCAGTGGTATCTTCTATTACCAGTGAAGTTTCTATTTCATTACTCCCAGCTGCTGAGAGTAAGCCGGTAATTAGAGTCATTAAAAATATAATATATAATAATTTTTTCATTAGATAACTCCTTGGGTTGCATAGGCGACCAGCCATTGTATTATTGAATATATAATGGATTGTACATTAGGTATACGCTTCAGTCAACTGTATTATAAGTATCAGTTATATGGAATTGACTCCTTAAGTGTTCACTGTTATTGTAGTTTTGAGATAACACTATGGAAGCATTAATGATTCACGATAACTACACTACAGATGAGAAAATTATATCATGATAAAAATGGTTGTTTTTGCCGGAAATCCTGGAAAAGAGTATGAAAAAACCAGGCACAATATAGGATGGATGGTTTTGAATACAATTCCTGATTCGGGTAGCTTTATCTGGAAAAAAAAGTTTAATGGCCAATGGACTGATTATTATGCAGGAACAAATAAAATTATATTTCTAAAACCGGAAACTTTTATGAATAATACTGGAAAAAGTGTTCAGGCTGCTGCCCATTTTTTTAAAATAAAACCGGAAGAGATAATTATTATTCATGATGATCTTGAAATTGGTTTTGAAAAAACTGTACTTAAAAAGGGTGGGGGAACTGGTGGTCATAATGGTCTTAGATCAATGAACCAGCATCTTGGTACCAGTGAATATTATCGTTTACGTCTGGGGATTGGCCGACCGGTTCATGGTAGTGTCAGTTCTTTTGTTCTAGGGCGGTTTAACCCTGAGGAAGAGATAGGATTACAAACATTCATTCCAAAGGTTGCAGCTGTATTGGAGGATATTTTAAGTATAACTTTGGAAACTGCTCTTGTTAAATATTAAGCAGGAAGTAGATAGCATGTTATTGGGTTTCATCTGATTTATTATTGTAGCTATCATATATTTGCTTAATTTTTGAAAGGTTTTCAATAAAAATATCTACAAATACAGGGTCAAAATGTTTACCTCTTTCCTCTCTAATTAAATCTACAGCTTTATCAAATGGCCAGGCATCTTTATATGGTCGTTTTGAAGTTAAGGCATCAAAAACATCTGCAATACTGACAATTCTTCCAAAAACAGGGATATCATTACCTTTTAAGCCCTTTGGATAACCTGTTCCATCAAATTTTTCATGATGGGATACTGCAATCACTGCACCGGCTTTTAAATATTTACTGCTTGAATTTGCCAGGATTTCATATCCAATTGAAGTGTGTTGTTTCATTTCTTCAACTTCTTTAGGTGATAATCTTCCGGGTTTTAACAGAACAGAATCGGGGATGCCCAGCTTTCCAATATCATGAAGAGGCACTGCCATAAAGAGCAATTCTTTCATATCCTGACTTTGACCGAGTGATTCTGAGAGAATAAGTGAATATCTGCTTACACGAGAAATATGTGCTCCTGTTTCCGCATCTTTATAATCAGAAGCTTTACCAAGGACATC
>DAOVSY010000183.1 GCA_030633365.1 Spirochaetaceae bacterium
CAAGTGTTGGTCATGACGGTAATGGTATTTACGGCGCTGTATTTGTAACAGCTTTAATTTCAATGGCTTTTTCCAGTACTGATATTCCACAGATGATGGAGAAGGCTTTGGAGCTTATTCCCTTAGACAGTGAATATACAAGGGTTGTTAAGGCTGTACGTGATTTCTATTTATCAAATTCAAATACGGAAACAGATGACTGGAGAGCCTGTAGGGATTTTCTTACCAGTGACTTTGGTTATGATAAGTATCCTGGGGTTTGCCACATAATTCCCAACTCTGGCGTAATTGCACTTGCTCTTTATTATGGGAAAGGTGATTTTGCAAGGACTATAGAGATTGCTACTATGAGTGGCTGGGATACAGATTGTAATGCCGGGAATGTAGGCACTATCCTGGGTGTTATGGCTGGTCAGGAGGGGATTCCTAAAAAATATAGCGAACCTATTAACGACTTTCATGCTGCCAGCAGTATATCCGGAGCATTAAATATTCTGGATCTACCTACGGTTTCAAAAGAACTTGCTATTCTTGGGCTAAATCAATTAGAAGATACCATTCCTGAAGAATGGAAGAAAGGTACTTTTTCTGATGATATCTATTTTGACTTTACAATTCCCGGAACTACTCATAGAATAAGAACTTCCAGTGATTATCTTACTCCCATGAAAATAAACAAACTCGGGGAAAAAAGAGAAGATGAATCCAGAATTTTTTATAAACCTTATTACAGAAGAGAAGATTTTGATGATGAACGTTATTCACCAACTTTTACACCTACTGTATTTCCGGGGCAGGTAATGCACATAGATCTAATGGTGGAAAAATTCAGCGGCCAGCGTATTAGTATTGCTCCTTATGTTCGGGACTCCTCCACAAAAAAGACACTGTCAGGTAAAGAACTGTTTCCTGAATCAGAAAAAGAATTTACTGTAAATTGGACAATACCGGATGTTCCTTTTGCTGTAGATGAAGCAGGTTTACTTGTAAGAGGAATTGACAGTGAAAAGTTTTTAGGGGAACTTAATATCTATAACTATTCAATATCCGGAAAAAAGAAGTTTAAAATTAATTTTGCTGATGAAGTGGAAGAATTCAAAGGACTAAGTAGATGTTCTTTAACAGGCGGAGCCTGGAGTATAGAAAAAGATCAGCTTAGTGTAATTACAAATGAAACTTTCCAACTCTATACTGGCCCATATTATTCCAGTGATTATATTGTAGAAGCAGTCCTTACTCCGGAATATGGAGAAAGTCATCTTATTGCTTTTAGATCAATAGGCACAGAAAGAGCTTACTTTTTTGGTTTTAATGGAAGTAATAAAGCTGCTCTTATAAAGCGTGATCATGAAAATACTGTACTCGAAGAGATTAATTTTTCCTGGAAAATGGGTAAAGAGTATCATCTTAAAGTAGATGCTGTTGGTGGATTATTTCGATGTTCTATTGATGGTAAGGAAATTATTAAATTTAAAGACAATAATTTTATTCCATCCGGAATGGCAGGTCTTGGTAAGCTGGAACCTGGAAGAACACATTTTAAGAGTATTAGTTTTGAAGAAAGGTAAGAAAAACTTTAAACTTGCAATGGTTCAGATGCTGGTAGAGGGTGGTCTAAAAGAGAAAAATTTATCTCATGCAGAAGAACTTATTAAAGAAGCATCAGAAGGAGGAGCTCAGGTAGCTCTTCTTCCTGAATGCCTGGACCTTGGGTGGACTCATCCTTCAAGTAAGTTTGATGCGGAACATATTCCTACTGGTAGTCCCTTTAAAAGATTATCCCGGGCTGCTGAAAAAAATAATATATATATTTGTGCAGGTCTCACAGAAAAAGTGCCGGAAAAAAATCCAGAAAAAAAAGACAGCAAAATATACAACTCAGCAGTTTTAATTGACAACAAAGGAGAGCTTAAATTAATTCACAGAAAATTAAATGAGCTTGATATTGGTCACAAATATTACAATTTAGGTGACAAATTAAATGTTGTAGAAACAGAGTTTGGTGTAATAGGGCTTATGATTTGTGCAGATGCTTTTGCAGAAGATCAGGTTATCAGCCGTTCTTTGTGCTACATGGGTGCAGATATTATTCTGTCCCCATCATCATGGGCGGTATCAGATGAAAGAAAATATACCAAAGAAGACCCCTATGGGGAAATTTGGCGTAAGAACTATAACCCTGTTTCAAAGAATTATAGGGTATGGATTGCAGGGGTCAGTAATGTAGGGGAACTAAAAGAGGGTCCCTGGGCCGGTCGGAAATGTATAGGCAGTTCCCTTCTTTTTAATCCTGATGGTGAGGAAGTATTTCAAGGTCCATATGGTGTAGATGCAGAAACCATTTTGTATGCGGATATAACACCTGAAGATCGCCCCTTTCGCGGACATGACTGGTCAAAAATGGAGAGTTAAATGTCAAAGTTATTTGAATATCAGGGGAAAACCCTCCTAAAGGAAGGCGGATTCAAAATCCCCGAGAGTATTATTATAAAATCAGTGGATGATGCAGAAAATGTATTTAAAGAAATTGGAACCGGTGTACTTAAGGCCCAGGTTTTTACAACAGGAAGAGCTGCCTTAGGGCTTGTTAAATTTCCTGAAACCCTCGAAGAGTTACGTTCTCTTATTAGTGAAATGCTTAGTCAAAGTATTAAAGGCTATAAAATCGAAACTCTTCTTTATGAGGAAAAACTTGATATCAAACAGGAATATTTTGCAGGAATTACCCTGGCTTCCGGAAAATCTTCTCCCACACTGGTATTCAGTTCCAGAGGTGGTTCCGGAATAGAAGAGATTGCGACAAAATATCCTCGCTCAGTTTTTTTTCTGGATATAAATCCGGATAAAATTCCTTTACCCTTTGAGCTTATTCCTCTTTTAAAAGATACAGGAATATCCGGTAAAACATTAAACCTTCTTTCTGACTCTCTTATATCACTGGTTAAGACAGCAATTAAAACAGAAGCAAAAAGCCTGGAGATAAATCCTCTTGTACTAACGGAGAAAGGTCAAATTATTGCAGCAGACTGTCATATGACAGTGGATGATTACGCTGTATTCAGACATCCTGAATTTGGTATTGAAATTGCCCGTGAACTTGGTCATCCTCCTACAGAACTTGAAAAAATTGCATATGCAGTGGAGAAAGATGACTACAGGGGTACTTTCTATTTTATACAGCTGGAAGATAATTTTAAGAAGGGAGATGGAGTTTTAGGTTTCCATGGTGCCGGAGGCGGCGGGTCTATGATGAGCATGGATGCCCTCCAGAAATTCGGATACAAGGTAGCCAATTTTTGTGACACTTCCGGAAACCCTCCTGCTTCAAAAATATACAGGGCTGCAAAAATTATTTTATCCCAGAAAAATATTGACGGTTACTTTGGCTCCGGTTCCGGTGTTGCAAGTCAGGAACAGTTTTACAGTGCCAGAGGTATTGTCAAAGCATTAAGAGAGCTTAACCCTGAAATCCCTGTTGTATTCCGCCTTGGTGGCAATGGTGAGGAAAGAGCGATTAAGATTTTAGAGGATTATACAAAGGATTTAAGATCTGTTGTACTTTGTTATGGAAAAGATACCTCCGTAAGTGAATGTGCTGTGGAGATGAACCGCTTAATTGAGAATAAAAATTCTACTAATCAAAACTCAGCACTTAAGAGTATTGGTAATAACAGGAATTTAATATCAGATTATAGTTTTAAAACTGTTACCAATGGAACTGTTGGGTTTAATTATGCCTTATGTATCAGCTGTACTTCAAAAGTATGTATTTCAGAATGTCAGGGCGGCATTCTGGAAGAAAAAAATGGAGTTCCGGTTCTAAACATAAGTAAAGAGGAAGCAGCAAAAGGTAAGTGTACAGAATGCCTTGCCTGCGAAGTAGAATGTTTTGCCCATGGTAATGGGGGTGGAAGAATAGATCTTCCAATACCCGGTCTGGATAAGGAGGGCAGTGTATGAGCATCCTTATTGGAAAAAACAAAAAGGTTCTTGTTCAGGGAATAACCGGTAGAGAGGGCAGAGCCCGGACAAAGCTAATGTTAGATATCGGTACTCAGGTAATTGCCGGTGTAACACCAGGGCAAGCCGGCCTCGAAGTACTGGGAGTTCCTGTTTATGACACCGTATCCGAAGCGGTAAAAAGCCATGGAAGTATAGATATAACTGTAGTTTTTGTACCAGCTCCTCTGGTGAAAAATGCAGTAATTGAAGCATTTGCCTCGGGAATAAAACTTGCTGTTATTGTTCCGGACAGGGTTCCTGTTTACGATGTAATGGCAATATCCAGAGCTGCAAAAATGTACGGTGCCCGTTTTACAGGCCCAAATACTCTTGGGATTCTATCTCCTGGTGTAGGTATTCTTGGGATGATTGGCGGAAATGCTGAGAGCGTGAAAAAATGGTTCAAATCCGGACCTGTAGGGATAAGCTCCAGAAGTGGAGGCCTTACTACCTCAACAGCCTACTATCTTAACAAGGCAGGAATTGGTCAGAGTACAATTGTTCATGTAGGAGGGGACTCTCTTATTGGATTGCCCCATCCGGTCGTTGTAAAACTCTTTCAGGAAGATGAAGATACTAAACTAATAGTTATACTTGGTGAAATCGGCGGCTCCCAGGAAGAAGATGTTGCAGAACTTCTCGTCAGTGGAAGGGTAACAAAACCAGTTGTAGCCTATGTCGGAGGGCGGGGTGCAAAAGAAGGTACCCAGTTTTCCCATGCAGGTGCTATAATAGAGGGTAACCGGGGTACGTATCAGGGAAAGGTCGACAGTCTTAGAGATGCAGGAGCTGTTGTTGTAGACGACATTAGTGATATATCCGGAGAAGTTAAGAAAATTTTAGATAAGTGGGAGGAATGATAAAAAGTGATGAGTTATTATCTTGAAATAAATACAGGTTCTTTTTATCATTTAGCGGCAGAGACTTTCCGTGAATTTAATATAGAAATGAGCTATCAGAATAAATCAAAGGAAAGTGCTCGAAAGCGATTATGGGAGATTCCTTATGTCAGAGAGCAGGTTAAATAACATGGTGGGAAATAATAGTCCAAAACCCTGGGAGACAAAAATAACAGAAATAAAAAAAGATGAGATTAGAGTACATGGATATCGCCTGGATGAGCTTATGGTTAAGCGAAGTTTCAGCGATATGGTTTTTTTAATGTTAAAGGGTCAGCTCCCTTCGGAAAATGAGGGAAAGATACTCGATATAATGCTGGTTTCCTGTATCGATCATGGTGTAACCCCTCCCTCTGCCCTTGCAGCTTTAACATCAGCGTCGACAGGTGCTCCTTATAATGGAGCCCTTGCAGCGGGGATTCTTTCCATTAACGAACATCACGGCGGGGCAATAGAAAATTCCATGAGAATGCTTATGGAACTTCAGGTAATTCTGGATAGTTCAAAGGATACCGGTAGAGATTTTTCTGAAGCCGTTAACCTCCTTGTTTCCCAATACAAAGATCAAAATCGCAGGCTCCCTGGGTTTGGTCATAGAATTCATAAAAATGATCCCCGGACAGCTAAGTTACTGGATCTTGCAGATGAGTTTGATCTTGGAAACACCTGGGTTCGACTTCTGACAGGCCTTAAGGATGGTGTTCAAAAGTCCACAGGGAAGGATCTTCCCATAAATGTAGATGGTGCAATTGCGGCTCTTCTTCTGGAACTGGGAATTGCTCCGGAGCTTGCCAACTCCTTTTTTATTATGGCAAGGGTGCCCGGGCTTGTGGCTCATATTCACGAAGAAAAAACTATTCAGAAACCCATGCGCAGGATCGACCCTGTAAATCATATTTATACAGGTACTGAAGCAAGAGATATTCCTGAATAGGGTAATAATAATTTAAAAATTTAACAGAGAGAAATAGTATTTTTACTTAACACTAAATTAAATAGAGGAAAAATATGTTACCTAAGGATATTACAAAACTAGCATTTCAATTTAAAGAAACAAATAATATACCTTTTACAATATTTATTGATAAAACATATAATAAGCAGCTTGATGATTATATGGGTGGTTCTGAGTGGAGAAACTCAATACCAAAATATACAACAATTGTTTCCGGAGTCGATTTACCTCTAAAGAAGGGGGGGCTGGAACTTCTTCCAGATGGCAGTTTGAAAGATCCTTTTGGGACTA
>DAOVSY010000596.1 GCA_030633365.1 Spirochaetaceae bacterium
ATTCGTAATTATGGAGGTATAAGCGGAGTGAGGGATTTATCACTACTAAGTTCTGCACTGGCAATGCCAGAGTCCTCCTTTGAGGATAAATACCTGCATACTGATATTATTGAAATGGCAGCAGCTTATGGTTTTCATATTTGGCAGAATCATCCATTCCTTGACGGGAACAAACGAACAGCTCTTGCTTCAGCCCTGGTTTTTTTGGATTTAAACGGAACAGAACTTGATGATCCTCATGGAAAACTTTATGAGGCCATGATGCTTATTACTGAAAGCAGGAAAGGAAAGACTTACCTGGCAGAGGTACTCAGGAAATTAGTAATTTATTAATTCCAAAGTTTTAAGATCCTCAAAACTGGATTGTCAACACTTTTTAGGACAGTTTTTTCTCGGACATCCACAATCCATATCCAACTGGAGTTAAATAGTCCAGAGAGCCATGGATTCTCATATTGTTATACCAATTAACATAATCAAACAATAATATTTTAAGATCATCTAAATTCTCAAACCTATATTGATTAACAAACTCTGTTTTAATAACTTTAAAAGCAGCTTCTGCCACTGCATTATCATAAGGGCATCCTTTTTTACTCAAAGATCTTGTAACTTTAAAAGTACTCAATAGATCATCAATAATATTATTTTTGAACTCGCTACCTCTATCAGTATGGAAAATTGATATCCTATCCAACGGCTTTTTTATTTTGGAAAAAGCTTCATGTACCAATTCGGCATTCTTATTTTTCCCTGCTGAATATCCAATTATCTCTCTGTTAAACAAATCAATAATCACACAGATATAATTCCAGGAACCTGAAACATTGACATAAGTTAAATCACTTACAACAACTTCTAACTGATTGTCTCTGTTAAAATCCCTATCTACAATGTTTTCAACCTTCTCATTGTTACATTTTGACTTATGAACTCTATACTGCTTAACCGTATAGCTGGATACAAGCCCGTTTTTTTGCATTATCTTCCCTATTTTCCTCCTTGATGCTTTATATGATGTTTTATCAAGCTCTCTCTTGATTTTTCTGGTTCCATAGTTATTTCTACTACCTTTGAAGATTTTCATTACTTCATCTTCTAACTTAGAATCTGTTACTTTCTCAGATTTTGAGTAGTAAATTAAACTCCTTGATATTTTCAATACTTTACACATGGCACTGATACTGTACTTAATAGAATTAGCTTTTATTATTGCTATTTTCGTCCCATTATCAGTGCCGCCTGCTTTAAAATATCATTTTCCATCCTCAATTGCCGATTATTTTTTCTCAGCTTTAATAATTCATTTTCTTCTTCTGTTCTGTTCTCTTTAGCAGAAAAAGAGTTTGAGTTATTATAATCTCTGCTCCATTTATGTATTGTTGACCTTGCTATTTTATACTCATCGATTATTTCCTGTGGGGACTTCCCGATATTAATCAACTCTGCTATTTGCTTCTTAAAATCTTCACTATACCTTTTTGCCCTATTGGACTTTTTCCCTTCAATATTAGACATAATTACCTCGCATCTATGATACTAAATTTTTCTCATATGTCCGAGTATTTATTGTCCTATTTAGTGTAGCCTATCCAAACACTCAGAGAGCGTGAACTCCAAACCCTATCGAATGAGTTCTCTCTGTTTAACAAGAAAAGTCGCAACTCCAATTCCTTTTGTTCCCCGACCAAATCCGGCATCGATTCCCTGTTTTTCTGCAATCTCCGGTGATACCTGTGTTCCTCCTGCAATA
>DAOVSY010000276.1 GCA_030633365.1 Spirochaetaceae bacterium
AAGTTGTCAGAAAAATCAGTATAAATACCATTTGGGAATTACTCGAAGTCATGATTCATTTTATATTGATGATGAAGCAGAGAGGATGAATAAAGCCTATAAAAATAACGTTCTGGCTTCCGATATGGAGACTGCTACACTGTATACTTTGGCCTCTCTAAGAGGTGTTAAAGCGGCATCTGTTCTTAATAATGTGGTCCTTTTTGAAGGTGAGCTGAAAGAAGGGATTTCCACCTATGTTGATGAGTCTGAGGATTCAGTATCGTTAGGAGAAAAAAGAGAGATAATAGCTGCCCTGGAAGCTTTTGTCAAAATTGCAAAAAAATAGGTATTATATTTTATTCAATTTCTGTTTTATTTAGAATAAATTTAAGAATGGCTTTTCCAACCGGGTCTGACTCATCATACATCCCTTCAGCCATTTCTTTATGGGTATGATTATCCACTGGTATAAATTGTACTGCACAGCCTGCTTTTTTTAATTTAGCTGCAAACTCTTTTCCTTCCATAGCTGAAGACACCCTTGTTGTTGTGTTTAAAATAAGGAATTCAGGATAGATATTATTGTTAGTAATATTATAAAAAGGGGAGGCTTCTTTCAAGCTTTCTTTATTATTACCAAATGCCTGTTTTACCACTTGCCTTACTAAAGTTTCATTATTATCATTCAAAAGATTAAAATTACCTGAATCCACAGGGATAATTCCTGCAAGTTGATTTGGTTCAATATTGTATTTCTGAAGATATTCTGAGTTTGTACCCAGTAAAGCTGCTAGATGGGCACCAGCTGAATGACCTGATAAAAATATACGGTTTTTATCTCCCCCTAACTCATCAATATTATTAAAAACCCAGGATATTGCTGCTGCACAATCCTGAATATGAGTTGGATGTTTGATTTGTGGTGATAATCTATAATTGGGTGTAATAAATAAAACACCTTGAGAAGCATAAAATAGTCCTGTGTCTTTCATATTCTTTTTATCACCTAATGTCCATCCTCCTCCATGAATATGTACCAGGACAGGGAATAGGTTATTATTTTCGACTGGGAAATAGATATCCAGTTCTTGTAATGGTTCATTATCTTCTAAATAAGGGATATCAAATTTAACAGTATTTTCAAAAGATAAAGTTTCTTCCTGTGCGGAAGTATGAAAACTGAAAACTATTGATAATATTATAATAAAATTAATCTTTGATAATTTCATTCTGTATCCTCTATTTCAATATCCCTCAATTACTACCAGTGAAAATATTTTACCTGATTTCTGCTCTGTTCTTATCTTTTCTCCAATTGCAATACAAGTAGAATCCATATTTTGCCTATAGAACTATTCCCAAACTAAGAAAAACAGAAAACAAAAGTCCTGCCTTAGCAGTACCTGCTAAAGTTTTATTGAGAGCCTGATCACTGACTTGACCACTAATATCTCTAATCAATGGAATCCACAAGGGTACCGAAATAAGTGATAGTAAAACCCAGGGGGAAGAATCTGTAAAAACAACCAAAGTGGGAGGAATAAGATAGGCTATGAACACAAGAATATAATATTCAACTCTGGTTAATTTTTTTCCAAGAACAACAGCCAGAGTTCGTTTCCCTCCAGCTGTATCAGTTTCTATATCTCTATAATTATTTACAACAATAATTGCAGTAATTAATAATCCTACAGAAACTGAATAAAGAATAATCTCAATGTTCAGGCTAAGGGTTTGAACATAATAGGTCCCACAAACAGCAGCAGGACCAAAAAATATAAAAACAAATAGGTCTCCCAGGGCATTTGTAGATAATGGAAATGGACCTGCACTGTAGAGGTAAACTGATATTACAGAGGCTATACCAATTAATAAAATTGGAATGCCTGCAATGTAAATTAGATATACACCAATAGTTAAAATAAGTAATGTAATTAATACCATCCCTGTGCGCATACTTTTTAAACTTAGAAGTCCTCCGGCAGCGGCTCTTACAGGACCTACTCTGTCAGGGGTATCTATACCGTGAATATAATCGAAATAATCGTTGGCTATATTCACTGCAATCTGAAGCAGTAGTGCTGCAGACAAAGCTGCAATAACAGGAAGTAATTTAAAGCTGCTATTTGCCCATGCAAGGGCTGCTCCCGGGAGTATCGGACCAATGGCTGCAGGAAGTGTTTTTGGTCTAGCTGCTGTTACCCAGCCTTTTATGCTGGTACTACTCATCTGTCATTCCTTTTGGTTTTTCACCCCAGTGAATGGCTATGGTTCCAAACATATATTTTTTATAGGAAACTTTTTCGAAGCCAGTTTTAATCATTATTTCTTTTAGTTCATCTGCAGTTTTAAAAGCTTTGGTTGTTTCCGGAAGGTAGGTGTATGCTGATTTATTACCGGAAATTAAAGTGCCCAGTAGAGGAATTATTTTTGTCAGGTGAAAATTTATAAATGGTGATAAAATTGATTTAGCCGGTGGTGTTGTATCCAGGCAGGCAACTTTGCCTCCGGGTTTTAATACTCTGTACTGCTCTGTAAATGCTGCATTTACATCTCCTACATTTCGCATTAGGTAGGCTGATGTTACAACATCAAAATTAGTGTTGTTAAAGGGAAGTTTAAGGGCATCCCCTTCAATCCATTCAATATGTTCTTTTTCGACTGATCCTTGGAGCAGGGTATCGAATCGGGAACGGGCAACATTCAGCATACCGGAAGAAAAATCCAGACCCGAACTTCTGTCCAGTTTTATTCCTTTTTGTATTGCTTCAATTATAACATCTCCTGTACCTGTAGCAACATCCAGCAGGCTGTTACCATCCTCCAATCCTGAGAGTCTAATAAGTTCACGTCTCCAAAAGCGATCCTGACCAAAGGTCATTAATTTGTTCATTAGTACATATCTGGGTGAAATTTTATTAAACATCTCTTTAATATTGTCTGATTTTTCTTTTGACATTATCATTCCTACCTGTGTCTGGTTACTCGCCATTCCAGTATATCTATTAAATAGTATAATAGAAATCCAAGAAGGCTTATTGCTAGAATCCCTGCATACATTTCATTGTAACGCAGAGATTGGTAAGCTCTGACTATAATAAAATATCCAAGACCATACTCTGTCAGGGATTGTTCTGCAATAAAAAGTACAGCCAGGGATGTTCCCACGGATACCCTGACAGCTGTAAGAATTGCAGGAATAGATGCCGGGAAATAGACAAAACGCAATAGGGCCAGTCTTCCTGCACCCAGAGATCGTACAGAGTTTATAAGAGTATCAGGCAATCCGGCCGATTCATCCCGGACAACTACAAGTATTTGAAAGAAGAGTATAAGGCTGATAAGAAAAATCTTTGAAAAGTCACTAATACCAAAAAGAACATAAACAACAGGAAGAAGTACAATTTTTGGTATTGCATAGAGTACGGAAATTAAAGGAGAAAAAAAGCGGTTAAGACCTTTCATCTGTCCAAGAACAAGGCCTGCTGGAACAGCAGCAATTACTGCTGCCAGAATAGCAGTTATTACTCTTAATGTGCTGACCAGAAAATGTACTCCAAGTTCTCCTGCCATCAGTTTTACAAACAAAGGAAGAACTGATAAGGGGGAGGGGAGTATCGGTTTGTTGACAATAAGAGCAAGGGCTGTCCAAAGGATAAGAAACATTACAAACCCAATGGAGATCTCCTTAATGGTATAACGTTTCATTTAAGTGACTCCATTACTTTTCGAAGTCCTGTACACATTTTTGTATATTCACTGCTGTTTTTATAGTCTGCGGATCCAGCTCCTGGATTTTCAAATATCAGACCTTTCTGTCCTGTACCCTGAAGTACCAGAATTTTTTTTCCAAGATATACTGCTTCTTCCAAATTATGTGTTACTGTTATTCTGGTTCGTGTACTTTCCCTGTCCAGATCCAGGATTAGATTTTGAAGGGAATCTCTTGTTTTTAAATCAAGAGATGTAAAGGGTTCATCCATAAGGAGAAGATCAGGTTTAAGAACCATGGTTCTGGCAATGGCTGTTCGTTGTTTTTGACCACCGGAAATTTGGGAGGGATATTTAGCACGCAGATCATTTATAGCCAGGCGATCAAGCCAGTATTTCACAGCTTCTGTTTGCAGTTTTTTATCGAATTTAGTGCCTGAAGGGGAGTGTTTCCCATCAGGACCATAGAATTTACGTATTTTAAAACCCAGTCGGATATTTTCCTCTACAGTAGCCCAGGGAAGGAGTCCATGGTCCTGCATTATTAACCCTGTCTGTGGTCTGGGTCTGGTTATTTGATTCCCGGCAATTAGAAATTCTCCTTCATTTGCTTTGATTAAACCTGACAAGAGAAAAAGGAGAGTTGTTTTTCCTGAACCTGATAATCCAAGAACTGACCAGGATTCACCATCTTCTACTGCCCAGTTAAAATTTTTGAATACTGAGGTCGTATCCGGGTAAGAAAACCCGAGATCCTGAATGTTGATCATATAAAGATATCAGTAATACTGGACTCATACAACGGAGATGTTTCAAGAAGTTCTTTTTCTTTTAGCCAGTTTATAACATCATTCCACTGGTCCTGGTTTGGAATTTCTCCATAGGGGAATTCCGGTATTTTAAATGTATTCTCTATAATTTCAGGAACCCGTACTTTCTCAAGGA
>DAOVSY010000331.1 GCA_030633365.1 Spirochaetaceae bacterium
AATAGTTTTAAACAGCATTTGATTTACAGCATGATCTTCCGCTACCAATATTTTTGCCCTTACTTGTTCTTCCTCAAGCTCTTCAAGTTCTTCAGGTTCCTCATCAACAGGAGAAATTTCATCAAGATTTTCTTCTGATTTATTTAATACCTCAATAATCTCAGTATAAAAAACTTTCTTTTTTATCGGTTTATGAAGATAGCCATTAAACCAGTTTAAAAGCTTCATTTTGGCTTCATCTGCACTTTTACCAGTAGGGCTCAGGAGAATCCTTTTTACAGAGGAAATTGTTTCATCAGAATGAATCTCACTTGCAACCTGCCAACCATCCATCCCTGGTAGAATTAGATCAATTAAACAAAGATCAACCTGATCTTGAGTACCTGCTCTATCTCTAAGAAACCTAAGTGCTGCCGATCCATCATCAACTTCATCTACTGTACATCCGGCATATTCCAAATATTCACGAAGAAACCCGCGAATCTCTTTATTATCATCAACAATAAGAACTTTTACATTTATTTGAGGAATAATCAAATTTGAAGTGCTATCTGTATCTGTTTGTTTCCCCATAACGGCTGTAAACCAAAAAGTGGACCCTTTGCCAAATTCACTATCAACACCAATTTCGCCACCCATCATTTCTGCCAGATTTTTTGATATAGAAAGACCCAAACCTGAACCGCCATACTTTCTTGTAGTGGAGGAATCAACCTGTGAAAATACTTTAAATAATTTTTCCTTTTTTTCTAATGGAATACCAATACCAGTATCTATAACACTGATTTTTAATTTTACCTTTTCTCCCATATCTTCCTGTAATGAAATCCGAACCTGAATTGATCCTTCATGAGTAAACTTTACTGCATTATTAAATAAATTAACAACAATTTGCCTAAGCCTGGTGGGATCACTTTTTAAAAATACCGGAACTTCGTTTTCTATATAAATTGCTGTTTCCAACCCTCTTTTATGAGCTTCAAGAGCTATCATATCAACAGCATTCTCTGCCATTTCATAAAGATCAAAATCAATTTCCTCAATATGAAGTTTACCAGCTTCAATTTTTGAAAAATCGAGAATATCATTTATTAATCCAAGAAGAACATCTGCAGAATACTCAATCTGCCCGGAATACTCCTGCTGTTCCTTATCAAGGTTGGTGTCACCCATAAGTTCGGACATACCAATAATTGTATGAATAGGCGTTCTTATTTCATGACTCATATTAGCCAAAAAATCAGATTTAATTTGTGAGGATCTTTCCGCTTCCCCTTTTTCTTCTTTCAATCGTATTTCATAGGCCCTTTGAGCTGTAATATCCTCAATAAATGCTGCCACAAACCAGTTTGAGTCAGCATCTTCCTGTACTGAGGAAACTCTAAACCTAAACCATTCATCTTTATTATTATAATTTTCATATCGGTAATCTTCTGAAAAAGAACTTCTATTCCCACTAATCAATTCTTTAAAATCATTAATATATTGTTCTCTGTCATCAGGATGAATTATTAATTTAAAGTCATAGCCTTTAGCTTCCTCTACATTGGGAACAAGGGATTTAAATTGTTTATTACTAAAGCGAATCTTTCCATCTTTACCAAGAATAACCAGGCCGACAGGAGATTCAATAATTATCCTTTTAAAAAGTGCATTAACGCTCATAATATCCTTTAAAAAGTACTGCTTAAAATTTCAACAGCTTTTTTTTGTAATCCCTCAGGGTTTAGAGGTTTTGTCATATAACTCATTACTCCAAGACTTAAAGTCTTAACTATAGTTTCTTTCTGAGAAAGTGCAGACAGTACAATTATTGGGAGTTTTTTATTCTGTCCTTTTAAATAGTTAAGTACCTGAATCCCTGTAAGTTCCGGCATAATAAGATCCAAAAAAATAAGATCAAACTTTGTTGTTTTTTCAGCTACAAGAAACTCTTTACCATTTTCAAATGTCTGCAAGTCCCAGGCTGTTTCAGAAAAAACTGTTTTAATTAATTCTCTAATAACAATATCATCATCAACAATAGCCACTACAACCTTACTTTGGAAAATGCTATTATCTGCTTCTCCCTGATTCTCTCTGTCATGGCCTATCTGTACAGTCTCTGTTCCTTCCTTTACCTGATTACTGGCTGTAAGCAGTTTTTCATGCACAACTCCATCATGAGCAAAATCATCCGGTTTAATTCCAAGCAAACTATCCATAGCTGCAGGGAGATTATCAGATATAGGTATATCTTTATAATCAGTTGTAGCAAGATAATTTATTATTTCAACTGTACTTGTAAGAATATGAATCATTATTGAATTGGATTGAGCATTTTCCTTAATAAGATCAAGAAGTCTCCGAAGTTTTGGTCTGGCATTTTCGGGGAAATCTATACTGGTCATCATTAATAATATTTTAGGTCGTTTAATATCATAAAGGTGAAGAAGCTCTATTAGTTTATATTTAAGAAGTTCAACTTTTTCTGAATTAAGACCCTGAGCAATTTCAATAAAAAGCATATCTTCATTAAAATGAGACTCAATTATACAGGAAGTATCATCAACTTTAATTTCAATTCCAATAAGATCAGATATAGTTTTTAAAAGTACATCCATATTTATGGGCTTTGAAAGAATTTTTTTTACATTTGCTTTGGCCATTTCCACTACATTACGTTGATCCACTTTTGTTGCAATCATAATAGCTGGAATAGAAGCAGTATTTTTATCGTTTTTCTTTTCTGTTAAAACTTCCATACTGCTTTTTCGGCTAAGCATATAATCCATAATAATAAGATCAGGCACTTCATTTCTCATTTTGATATGTCCATCAAAACCATTTAAACCAAGTGATACTTCTATATTGTACTCTTCAAGCTTATTCCCAAGATAATTCCGGAAAAGAGAAGAATCACCAATTATAAGTACTTTTTTCATTTTAGAACCTCTAACTATTGATAATGTATTATCACCCCAAAATCAAAAAGAATCAAATATTATTTTATCTTATAACCTATTGTCCTAAGTAGTTTCTTTCTATCACCCTTATCTTCTGTCTTTTCAACACCTTTTGGGGAGAACCCATCAATAACACCAATTATGCCTCTTCCCTGATCAGTCCCAGCTACAAGAATCTGTAGGGGGTTGGCAGTAGCAGCAAAAACAGAAACAACTTCCTGACAGTTTTTAATCTGATTAAGTACATTAATTGGATAAGCATTCTTTATAATTAGAAAAAATGTGTGACCGGCAGCTACTGAAGAAGCACATTCCACAGCTTCAGCTATAAGTTTAGTATTATTCCCTTCTGTTCTAATTAGACATGGTCCGGAAGCCTCACAGAAAGCGAGGCCATACTCAATACCAGGGACCGAGGATATTAAAATTTCCGGAATATCTTCTACTGTTTTAATAAAATGGGATAATCCTACAATAATATTACAATCCTCTTCCCATTTTAATTGAATTGCTTCTGTTTTAATATTCATAACCTAATCCTCTAATAATATATCCAAATCTATTTCACAGCAGGTAGAAGGCATCTGTATTCCCCAGTTCTCAAGAACCTGAGGTGATACTTCACCAAAAACCCCTATATTTTTACCTTTATACACTATTTGAGCAGATCTCCCTTTTATAAACCTGGGATCATCCAGTTCTTTAAGTTCAAACTCTTTATTAAGATAATAAAAAATTGCAGATACAGAACTGCTGACCTGATTATACCCTTCTGTTCTGTCAGCACTAAAAAACCCAAGAGAATTCTTTGTAACAGTTCCGGAGTTATCATTTGAATCAAGGAAAGCAACTTTTCCAATTTCAAAAATATTATGAGGATATACAGCATTTGCTGATATAGCTTCAGAGTTCAACATAGA
>DAOVSY010000576.1 GCA_030633365.1 Spirochaetaceae bacterium
GAAATATTTAGAGGTTATGCAAATGCGGGATTTGATATTGTAATGGGTCATGGTTTTGAATTCGGTGATGCTGCAAAGCTAGTAGCTAGTGAATATCAGGATAAACATTTTATTGTTACAAGTACAATGATTTCCCAGGAACCCAATTTGTCATCTTTTGTAATTAATGATATTGAAGCTGGTTTTGCAGAGGGATATTTAGCAGCTATGATTACAAAAAGTGGTAAAATTGGAACAGTAGGGGGAATGGAAATTCCACCAATATCAAATCAGCAGAAGGGTTTTATTGCTGGTGCTAAATACTATAATCCTGAAGTTGCAGTTAATGCTGTTTTTACTGGAAGTTTTCATGATATAGCCAAGGGTAAAGATATGGCTAAAGCAATGATAGAAACCGGTGTAGATATAATAGTCCCTAATGGTGACGAAACAAACCTTGGTGTTGTTGAAGCTGCAAGAGAAGCTGGAATTACACTGATAGGCGCAGCAGGAGATCTTGGTGCAGAAAATGGTGATGTTGTACTAATAAGTTTTGAACAGGATTATGGCAGAGTTTTTGTTCTTATTGTTCAGAGTATTCTTGATGGTAAGTTTAAAGCAGCTCCTCTTGTGATGGGTCTTTCTGAGGGTGTTACATATACCTCCCCTATACGTGGAAATATTACTTTGAGTTCAGAAGAAAAAGCAAAATTTGATGGTGTAATTGAAGATCTGATTTCAGGAAAAATTGATCCTATGAAATATGTTGATTAATAAAAACAGATAATATATGGGGACACTCAAATTGGGTGTTCCCTGTTTAAAGGAGTTTAGATGCCGGATTTACTAATTGAAAATGTTACTATTGTTACTGTAAATGGAGATAGAGAAATTCTTGAAAATCATTCTCTGCTTATAGAAGGATCACGAATAAAAGACATAGGACCCTCTAAGCTTATTAAAGAAAAATACAAAGAGATAAATAAGAAAATTGACGGATCTGGGAAAATAATTTTTCCGGGACTGATAAATACTCATAATCACCTTTTCCAAAACCTTCTAAAGGGTCTTGGAGATGATCTTGTACTGTCGGACTGGTTAAAAAGAATGACATTTCCAAGTGCTGCTCATCTATCTTCAAAAGATACCTATGATGCGGCAATGCTGGGTTGTGTAGATGGTATACGTAGTGGTACCACGACAATGCTGGATTATATGTATCCTCATCCTGTAGAAGGACTCTCTGACGGAGTTCTTGAGGCTTTCCGGGAGTTGAAAATTCGGGGTATCTTCGGTAGGGGGATGATGAATACTGGGTTTGAATATGGAAACAAAAAAGAGATTAGCCAGGAAATTGATATAATAGAAAAGGACTGTTATCGTCTTTTTGAAAAGTACCATGGAACAGAAAACGGCAGGATAAAAATATGGATGGCACCAGCTGCATTGTGGTCAAGTTCAAAAGATCTGTTGAATCTTACATGGAATATTACCAATGAGTATAAGAGCGGGTTTACTATACATGTTTCAGAAACACCCTTTGATCGTGAGGCATCCATGGGTGTTCATGGATCTTATGATATGAATGTGTTGGAGGAGCTTGGTATAGTTGGGCCTAATGTTCTAATGGTACATAGCGTTTATCTTACCGATCGGGATATTCGGGTAGCTAAACATTATGATATGAAAGTTTCTCATAATCCTGTAAGTAATATGTATTTGTCTTCCGGAGTAGCCCGGATTCCGAGGATGATTGAGAGCGGGATAACTGTTGGTCTTGGTTCTGACGGACCTGCAAGTAATAACTCTCAGGACATGATTGAGCTTTTAAAATTTACTGCACTTCTGCATAAAGTTGATACAAAGGATCCTACAGTTATTACATCAGAAAAGGTTCTGGAAATGGCAAC
>DAOVSY010000406.1 GCA_030633365.1 Spirochaetaceae bacterium
AAAAGGGGCTTAAAGTGGGTCTTGGAACAGATGGATACATAAACAACTTTTTTGAGGTTATGCGTGGAGCATTTTTATTACACAAAGCCAACCTTGAAAACCCGGAGATTATGCCGGCTAGTACTGTTTTTAATATGGCCACCAGTCATGGTGCTGCAGGAATGAGAATGGAGAAGGGCGGCAAATTAGAAAAAGGGAGCCCGGCTGATATTATTACCATTAAACCTCAGCTTCCGACACCATTAAACAAAGAAAATATTTTTACCCAACTTGTTCTTTACTGTAATCCGGAAAATGTCATGAATGTTTTTGTTAATGGACGACAGTTGAAGGCCAATGGGTCTCTTGTTGATACAAATATGAAAGATGAGTATAAGGCTGTTAAAGTACAGGCTGAAAGACTTTGGGAGAATAATAAATGAGCATTGAAACTTATCTTTTCGGAATAAAGCTTCAAAGTCCTTTCATTCTCGGCTCAGGTCCATTGAGTTATGGAGCAAAAGGTCTTATTCGTGCTCACAAAGCAGGGGCAGGAGCTGTAGTTACCAAAACTATAAGAGACAACCCTGCGGTTAATCCATTTCCCCATATGGCTGTAGCAGGCAAAGACAGTATGATCAATGCTGAAGAATGGTCAGATATTCCAGGCTCACAATGGGTCGAAAAAGAGATTCCAGAGGCAAAAAAAGCAGGTGTTATTGTTATTGGAAGTATTGGCCATACCCCAGTGGAAGTTGCTAACTGGACTAAGAGAGTGGATGAGGCTGGAGCGGATATAATTGAGTTGGTCTCCTATGAAAGAGATACTATTCTGCCTATGCTTGCAAAAGCAAAGGCTTTAACTGGCAAACCTGTTCTTGTAAAAATAAGCCCAAACTGGGTAGATGCTGTTGGTATTGCCCTGGAGGCTCTACAAGCAGGTGCTGATGGTATTACAGCTATAGATTCTATAGGTCCGGTACTTAGGATTGATATAAAGACTGGAAAACCCCTGGTAGGTGGTGGTCGTGGATTTGGATGGCTTACCGGAAGCGCCATCAAACCAATTGCTCTTCGATACGTAGCAGAGATCTCTTCAGCCACTGATAAACCGGTTATTGGACTTGGTGGAGTAACTAAAGCCGATGATGCTGTAGAGATGTTAATGGCAGGAGCCCAGGCTGTAGGTATCTGTACTGCACCCATTGTAAAAGGTGTGGAATATATTGAAAAACTGAATAAAAATCTTGAAAAACTAATTGCAAAGCTTGGATATAAGAATTCCAGTGAACTAACAGGATTATCACATAAATATCTTAATCCGGAAGCTAATAATAAGAAATTTAATTTTATATACAATGCAGATACCTGTACCGAATGTATGGCCTGTGTTAAGGCCTGTTCATACGAGGCAAGAGCATTGGAAAATAAGGTTATGTCTTTGGATACAGAGCTATGCAGATACTGCGGGCTTTGTTATTCAGTATGTCCAAACGGCTCTTTAAGTGCAGATTTTTCTTAGTAATACAGGAGTATATTTATGCCATTAATGGGAACAAAGAACTACAGGCATTTAAATAAAAGACTTAACAGAGTCGATGCTGCAGATAAGATTACCGGTAGAGCTGTTTATGCAGCAGATATTCATCTGCCAGATATGCTCATAAGCGGATGTCTTCGCAGTAATTATGCCCATGCAAAAATTGTAAAAATAGATACTTCGAAAGCAAAAGCTATAGACGGGGTACATGCAGTTTTAACTTCCGGGGATGTGCCTAAACCACAAAGCTGGGCCGACTACCCCTATCTGTGCAGCGGAACAGTAAAGTATGTAGGTGAAACTGTGGCAATAGTTGCAGCAGAGACTGAAGAACTGGTAGAAGATGCACTAAAGGCAATTGATATTGAATATGAAGAACTGGAAGGTGTTTATACTATAGAGGAAGCCCTTGAAGAAAATGCTGTTCAGATAAGAGAAAAAGGTACAGGTCTGAAAGATGGACTTCCCTGTAAAGAGACAAAAGGAAATATTTTCTATGATTCATACTATGCACTCAGAAAAGGTGATATAGAAAAGGGATTTAAAGAAGCGGATTTTATTTTTGAAAGAGAGTACAGAACATCTTTTGTTGAGCATGCATACATTGAACGGGAAGCCTGTGTAGTTGTAAAAGATCAGTCAGCTGGTCTGGTTACAGCATATGCTTCTGCCCAGAATCCATTTTTTACCAGACGGTATTTAGCAGATGCTCTACAAGCTCCATTTAATAAATGCAGAGTAGTCCAAAAAACTCTGGGAGGCTCATTTGGTGGTAAAGAAGAGTTAGTAGGTATGATTGTGGGTAGGGCGGCTCTTTTAGCAGTGGCTACAGACAGACCTGTAAAAATGGTGATGACCAGAGAGGAATCTTTTCTGGAATCAGCAAAACGCCATCCCTTTATATTTAAATATAAGGCAGGACTTAAAAAGAACGGTAAGATTGTTGCATGGGAGGGTTCCCAGATTACAAATTCCGGAGCATATAACAATCAAACCCAGTATTTAAATTGCAGGGCGGCAATACATTCTGCCGGAGCGTACAATATTCCCAATATAAAAACAGATACTTACGGTGTTTTTACAAACAACATTCATTCCGGAGCCATGAGAGGATATTCTTCTCCTCAAATTATTTTTGCCCAGGAGCAGTTTTTAAACGAAATTGCAAAAGAGATGGGAATTGATGAGATTGATCTAAGAAAGAAAAATATTCTCCAACAGGGCGATCTGACTGCAACCAGCCAGAAACTTAAAGCAGAAACAATTACTCTTGAAATGATTGATCACATGGTGGAGAAAACAGAGTATTACAGAAAGAAAAAAGTATATGAGGAAACTCATAGATCAAGGGAAATGAGAAAAGGCATTGCTTTGGTTTCTTTCTACAGAGGCAGTGGCTATGGAGCTGAAACCCCGGATGCAGGTGGAGCACTATGTACTGTCATAGAAGATGGAACTGTTCTGATTAATACCGGACTTGCTGAAAATGGTCAGGGGCTAAAAACTGCCTATACACAAATAGCAGCAGAAGGTATTGGCTGTACACCGGAGGTAATTAATTTTCCAGGAGTAGATACTCACTCCATTCCTGACTCCGGAATGACAGTAGCATCCAGAGGCACAGTTATGGGAGCACAGTCAATGCGAAAGGCTTCTGTCGAACTTGGAGACATG
>DAOVSY010000047.1 GCA_030633365.1 Spirochaetaceae bacterium
ACCTTCTTTGTTTTAATTTTTTTTCTAAGTTTTTCTGATATATTATTATCTCTAATCCAGTCAGTAATTTTCGATTCCCACCAGGCAGTTTTTATAAGTAAATGAGGACAGTTTCTCTGCTCTCCCTGGCAAGCTGTAAGAATAATCATATTATCGTCAATGGATTGAGCAGGTTTAGTTGGATCTTTTTTCATACGAAGGGATGCTAACCTTATTTTAAAAATTCTGCAAGTAGATCTTTCTCCTGATTTTTATATTTGAGATGAATTTGACTTTTGTTTAGTATTTTAGTAAGTTATATAGGGTAGGGGGGTATAGTATATGCCGGATAAAAACAAAGAAACAGTCAAGAGGGTTGCTCACCATCAGTATGAGACAAAGTCAGATATGATAAAACGTCTTAGCAGGATTGAGGGACAAATTAGAGGTATCTCCCGAATGATAGAAGAAAATGTTTATTGTGATGACATTTTAAATCAGTTTTTAAGTGTAGATGCTGCAATAAACGGTGTTAGAAAAACATTGCTTGAAGCACATATGAAAAGTTGTGTAGTTGAGCAGATTCAGGATGGAAAAATGCAGGTTATTGATGAACTGCTTGTTACCATTGGGAAAATGACAAAGTAGGGGAATGATAAAAAGGTACTGAATTTTTATGTTGATATGAATATAAGGCCTTTATATCATTCAGCGGCAGAGACTTTCCATGAATTGAGTGGGATAAAATTTATCCATATAAATCTAAGGAAAGTGCTCGAAAGCGATTATAGGAGGAATGATGGAAATTATTCAGTTGGATATAGAGGGTATGACCTGTGCCTCGTGTGTGGCTCATGTCGAAAAAGGTATAAAAAATGTTGGTGGTATTGATATGGCTTCAGTCAATCTTGCCACAGAAAAGGCAACTGTCAGCTATGATCCTTCAGAAGTTGATATTGATTACATACTTAATGCAGTGTCAGATGCCGGATATAGGGCTTCTGTTTATACCGGGGAAAATGATGAGAGTGAATTAAAAAGAATTAAAAATGAAAATAAGTTGAAAAATCAGCTTATTTTATCCTCTTTTTTAAGTTTTCCACTAATAATGGCCATGTTTGCAGGCCTTTTTAAAATTACTGCATTGATGTTTCTCCACAATCCACTTCTACAACTTGTTTTAGCTACACCTGTACAGTTTTATGTTGGTTACAGATTTTATAAAACTGCTTTTAAAACAATAAGATCCGGTAGTCCAGGGATGGATGTGTTGGTTGCTCTTGGAACTTCTTCAGCATATTTTTTCAGCATTTTTAATGGTTTTATTGCAGAAAGGGCAGGTGTTGAGAGTTCAGGTCTCTATTTTGAGGCATCAGCAGTAATTATTACCCTGGTCTTACTTGGTAAATATCTGGAAATGAGAGCCAAGGGAAAGACTGCTGAGGCTATAAAAAAATTAATGGGACTGCAGCCAAAAAATGCCAGTGTTGAACGTAATGGAGAAGTTGTTGTTATTCCGATCAGTGATGTTCTTCCAGATGACATAGTTCTTGTAAAGCCTGGAGAGAGATTTCCTGTGGATGGAATAATTGTCAGTGGAAGCACTTCTGTAGATGAAAGTATGATAACAGGTGAAAGTATGCCTGTGGAGAAGTTGGTTGGTGATTCTCTTGTGGGGGGAACAATCAATTCCTATGGATCTGTTCGTTATAAAGCAACACATGTTGGAAAGGATTCTGTCCTTGCAAGAATTATTTCTGTAGTGGAAGAAGCCCAGGGTTCAAAAGCACCTATTCAAAAACTTGCAGACAAAGTTGCAGCAATTTTTGTTCCTGTTGTTCTTGGCATAGCCCTGGTAACTTTTCTTGTTTGGTGGTTAATTTTAGGCTCTCTTACCAGTGCTGTTGTATCTGCTGTAGCGGTGCTTGTTATTGCCTGCCCATGTGCTCTGGGGCTTGCTACTCCTACTGCTATTATGGTTGGAACAGGAATTGGTGCCAGCCGTGGAATTCTTATTCGGAATGGGGAAGTACTGCAGTTAGCTGGTCAATTGGATACAGTTGTTCTTGATAAAACCGGTACTGTTACCAGAGGTAAGCCGGAACTTCAGGATATAGTTCCTCTTGCAAATTTAACAGAAGATGAAATTCTTCAAATTGCAGCTTCTCTGGAAAGTAATTCTGAACACCCTTTGGCAATGGCTGTTGTAAATGCAGCGGTCGAAAAGGATATCTTATTAAAAGATAATTCTGATTTTATGGCAATCCCCGGGAAGGGGATTCAGGGCAGTATATCAGGAAAGGCCTATCTGTTGGGAACTGAAGATTTTATGAGTTCTAATGAAATTAATATAGAACAAATTATAAATAAAAAATCAGATCTTGAATCTTTGGGTCGTACGGTAATGATTCTTGCTGTTAGATTAAAAAAGAATACGGATTCAATTCCTGTTGGTTTAATTTCGGTGGCAGATAGTATCAAAGAGCATTCTGCTGAGGGTGTTAAACTCTTAAAAGATCTTGGTTTAAATGTTTTTATGATTACTGGTGATAATTACAGGACAGCAAAAGCAATTGCCCACACTGCTGGTATAGAAAATATTCTGGCAGGGGTGTTACCTGAAGGTAAAGCTGAAGAGGTTAGAAAGCTGCAGGAAGCAGGCAGAGTTGTTGCCATGGTTGGAGATGGTGTTAATGATGCTCCAGCTCTTGCATTGGCAGATATTGGATTTGCCATGGGTGAAGGGTCGGATATTGCCATGGAATCTGCTGATGTTACTCTTATGAGAGGGGATTTAAGAGAGATATTTGCTGCAATATTAATATCCAGAAAAACAATGGGTAAAATAAAACAGAATCTTTTCTGGGCTTTTTTCTACAATACTGTTGGTATACCATTTGCTGCAATGGGTTTTCTTAATCCTATAATAGCCGGAGCTGCTATGGCATTTAGCTCAGTATCTGTTGTTTCTAATTCACTTAGTTTAAAAAAATTTAAAATATCACGAAAAATTAATAATAACTCCATGGAGGTTGAAATGAAGACTGCAAAGTTGACAACAATAATCAAAGTTGAAGGTATGACATGTAATCATTGTAAAATGAATGTAGAGAAAGCAGCACTTAATCTGGAATCTGTTAAAGAAGCAGTTGTTGATCTTGATAAAAAAGAATTAACAATAATTTTTTCTAAAGGAGTGAGTTCTGTTGAAGAAGTTAAAGCTGCAGTTATTGAAGCTGGATATGCGCCTGTATAGGAAATAATCCAGTGAATAATGAAAAACTAAAAATGAAGAATTAAGATGGAGAGAAATGACAGGGAATTAAATTTTAATACATTTAGGGTTATTATTACCCCTCTTTATCTGTATTCTGTTATTTTCCATTATATATGGGAAATGCTTCAAATGCCTTTATATGTGGGGATGCAGTTTAAAGATATTTCTTCCTGGAAAGCTTGTTTTTTTGCAACCCTTGGTGATGCAAATATTGTAATTATTATATGGTTTGCAGGGTATTTAGCTTTTAAAAATATATGGTGGTTTAAGAAATTATCTTTTTTAAAAATTGTGTTAATTTTAGGGATAGGAATATGTATTACTGTTTTTATTGAGATTCACGCTATAAAAACTGGTAGATGGGAGTACACTTTATTAATGCCAATAATACCATTAGTTAATGTGGGAATATCTCCATTAATTCAAATGATGATATTACCTTTACTTGCTTTCTATCTAGTTAAAATAAGAGCCAATTTTACTTATTTATAAAATTGGCTCTATTTGTGTTTATTCTGATACTTTTTTTACACCAGTAGCACAAGGACCTTTTCTTCCTTCACCTACTTCGAATTCTACCTGATCGCCTTCGTCGATAAAACCCTGTACTTCATTTGTATGTACAAATAAGTCATCTCCACCTTCCTGCTGGATAAAACCATACCCTTTTGATGAATTAAACCATTTTACTGTTCCAGTTGCCATTGTAACCTCTTACTTACTCGTTAAAATTTTATTCATGCTATAAAAATAAAGTTAATTAATCAATAGGGCTTTTGTGAAGTAATGGAAATAAATTAAATATTTTAAAAAAAATAACAAAATAGCCAGTTTATTGCAAATTTGGAAAGATAAATTTTTTTTTATGGAAAACTATTCAAAAACCAGAGTTATTGTGATGTACTGAATATATAGGGGTACTTTACATTTATTGTCAGTTTATGTTAAGTTCCAGTCTTACAAGTGGTAAATTCCGGTCTATAACCATCAAATAAATAATAATAATTAAATAGCTTCGCCTGGACTGGAGCAAAATATGTTTTGCAGGCTGGTTTTCAGGAGAAATAATGATATTCGAAGAATTGGGTTTAAACCCAGAGCTTCTTAGAGCTGTCAGCTCTAGAGGCTACAAAACACCTACGCCTATTCAGGCTCAGGCTATCCCGGCAATTTTAAAGGGTAAAGATGTGTTGGGAGGGGCTCAAACAGGTACAGGTAAAACTGCAGCTTTTGCTCTACCTATACTAAATAAACTTAATGAAGGTAAGCTTAACAATCAAAACAGGACAAAACATCCAAGGTCGCTTATTCTTACCCCAACAAGAGAATTAGCAGATCAGGTTGCAGAGAGTTTTATAGATTATGGTAAATTCCTAAATCT
This sequence comes from Spirochaetaceae bacterium, assembly GCA_030633365.1. The sequence continues at coordinate 4,638 of DAOVSY010000047.1, forward strand.
TAACAGTATAAAAATATATGGTGGGGTAAAAATAAATCCACAAATAGCAAATTTAAGAAATGGTACAGATATAGTTATTGCAACACCTGGTCGTCTTTTGGATCATCTACAGCAAAAAACTATCAGTCTTTCAAGCATCGAAATACTTGTACTTGATGAAGCAGATAGAATGCTGGATATGGGATTTATTAATGATATAAAGAAAATTATTAGTTTTCTTCCAAAACATCGTCAAAATTTAATGTTTTCTGCTACATATGGAAATGATATAAAAGCCCTGGCTAAAGGGATTTTAAATGATCCTGTTTCGGTAGAGGTTACAAAAAGAAATGCTGCGGCTGATAAGGTTGAACAAGCTGTTCATTTTATTGATAAAAATCAGAAACGGCATTTATTGGCTCACCTAATTAAAGAAGAAACCTGGTATAGAGTTTTGGTTTTTGTTAAAACAAAACATGGAGCTAACAGGCTTACTTCTCAATTAAGTAAGGCAGGCATTCCTTCTGCTGCAATTCATGGAAATAAAAGTCAGGCAGCAAGAGCAAGAGCTTTGAAGAATTTTATTAAGGGAGATACTCAGGCTCTAATTGCAACAGATGTTGCTGCCAGAGGGCTTCATTTAGAAGATTTAAGCCATGTAGTTAATTTTGACCTTCCCAATATCTCTGAAGATTATATTCACCGTATTGGAAGAACCGGAAGAGCTGGAAAATCAGGTATAGCCATATCTCTTGTATCTTCTGAAGATAAGCAGCACCTTAAAAAAATTGAAAAACTATTAAAAGAACCTATTCCGGTATTAACTGTTAGTGGATTTAAACCTGTTTATGAACCAGCACCTCAAAAAAGTGTATCCGGAAAGGGGAACAATTCAGGTAATTCAAATAATAGGGCTACCCATAATAATAAACCTAAAAAATTTAACTCAAAAAATAAGGGTATGGGTACCTTTGGACCTAAAGACCATGGCTCTCAAAAAAGACGCAGACAATCAGCTTAAAACAAATTAAAGGCCTGGGATATTTAATTTCAGGCCTTCTTCCTTGACTTAGCCCTATAATTAAATAAAATAATATAACAGAACTACTTATGGGGGTTATATGATATCTTTTATTGCAAAGTTAGTTGTAGCTTTAAATAGTAATTCCAGACCAGGGGAAATGGCATCGGGAATTGCATTTGGTTTATTACTGGCTTTTATTCCAGCTGGAAACCTTTTATGGATAACTATTTTTATTTTAGCATTTTTTATTAAACATAATATTGCTGCTATGCTGCTTAGTTTTGGCCTTTTCCGGATAATTATATCAGTTTTTGACTCCTTTTTAGACCTAATTGGTGGGATGTTTCTGGAGATATCCGCTTTTCAGGATTTTTTTACCTATTTATACAATGTGCCTCTTTTTTCTTTTAGTAACTTTAATAATACAATTGTAATGGGAGGGTTTATTCTGGGAATGGTACTTTGGGTTCCTGTTTTTATTCTGTTTACAATTTTGATAAAAATTTACAGGAAAAAAATTGCACCAAAAGTTGCGAATAGCAAGTTTGTAAAATTTCTTGGAAAAGTTCCTATTGTGTCAAAAATAAGTGCGTCAATTCAAAAATTATCGTTTCTTGTTTCCTAAAAGTTAAAAAAAGAGGATACTGCTATGAAAAAAAATAAAATACCCGGCCTGTTTCGCAAACAGTATAAAATAAAAGCTTTCAATTCTAAAATAGTAAAAAGAATTCATATACCAAAAGATCAGGAAATAATAAAAAATTTATTTGTCAAAAATAGTAATGGCAAAATGGAAATAATTAAGGATATTCCTAAAGATGTTCTTTTAAAGCTAAAACCATTATCAAAATCAATTAAAAAGAATAGGGGTATGGTCTCCCGTTGGAAGTTAATTATTGTTCTTTTTATTATTGCCTCTATACTTATTTTCAATATCTTTTTTAAAGATAGATTGCTAACTCAAGGAATAGAAAAAACTCTGGAGTCGATTTTTCAGGCGGATGTTGAAATAAGGGAGCTTAATTTTTCTCTTTTAAAGGGAAGCATATCATATAATTCTCTTACAATTGCAGATGCAGATAATAATATGCAAAACCTTCTTGAAACCGGGCCTTCTGAGTTTCGGATAGATATGAAGGAACTTAGCAAAAAGCGTGTAAAGATTGAAGAGATGTCTATGACAGGAGTAATGTGGGATAGTCCCAGAATGGACGATGGAGCTTTGGATAATTCCGGATCTACAGAAAGTGATGGAAGTAATGAGGACGATAGTAAGGTATTTGAAGTTTTAGCTTTGGACTCTGGCGAATTTGACATTGAAGCTCTTCTTGAAGATCAGAAAAGTAATCTTACATCCCTAAATCTTATTAATCAGGGGAATGAAGAAATAGATGCTTTTACACAGAAATGGGAAGGTGTTTATTCAGAGAAGGATAAAGAGATTGAAGAACTTGAGACTGATGTTGAAGAATTAAAATTACTGACTACTCAGAATACAGGCACTATAAAAGAAGGGCAGGTTATTGCACTGCAGATAAAAGATTTATATCCCAGAGTTACAGATACAAAAGATGGATTAGTTGCTCTTCAGCATGATTTTAAAGAAGATAAAAACAGTCTTATGGATTTAAAAAAATCGATTAATAATGCTGTGGATGATGATATTGCCTATTTGAATGGGATGTTAAATTTAACTACCAGTGATATTGGCTCTTTAGCTTCTGATGCTGCGGAAAAATATATACGAAATCGTTGGAATGATTATTATGAAAAAGCTTTGAAGGCTTTTGAAATATATGAAAAATTTCAGATTAATGAAAATAAAGAACTTACTGATGAAAAAGTTTTTCAAAGAGATAGTGGCAGGAATATATATTTTCCCAGCCCGGATAATCCAGGTTTTCTAATTGAACATATTTTACTTTCAGGGAGTTGGGGGCTTTCCGGTTCTTTTACCTCAGAGATCAGATCATTAAGCAATGAACCCGATAAACTGAATGAAGGTTCAAGCTTTCTTGTTAATTTTGGAAGTGCACAATCTACAATAAAATTGGATGGTATTCTGGATTTGCGAACGGATTCTGAGATATCATTTTTAATGGAAATCGAATCTCCTGGTAATTTTTTATCGATGGAAGAGGGAATTGCTGTTCTAAATATAAGTAACCTGAACAGCAACGCTGAATTTATTGGAGAATCTAAAACCAGCAAAGAAAAAAATACAGTTATTACTACTCTTGATATTATCCTTACGGAAATAGTGATAGAACAGGAGAATGAAGAAGGATTTTTATCTGAAGCAGTGAAAGATATTCTGTCGGATATGAATAGTATAGATCTTAGGGCTGAAATTGGGATTAACCGTGATGGTTTGGAAACTGTAAAAGTATTATCTGATTTGGATGATATTTTATCAGAAAGAATAGGAGGGTATATAAAAGATAAAGCTGATGATACAGAAGAAGAGCTTAGAGTTAGTCTTGAGGAATACCTTTCTTCCTCCCTGGAAGATAACCAAACCCTTCAGTCCTCGCTTGCAGCACTGGATGTAAAATCACTGGATCAGATTTCATCAGTCAATAATATGGAAAACCAGGTTAATAAACTTAAATCCGATGCGGAGAAAAAAACACTGGATGAAACAACGAAATTACTGGATCAGGTAACTGATAAAATAAAATTGCCAGGGTTTTGAGCTGGCTATAAATTATTAATATGATATATAAGAAATCTTAAATTATAATATTTGACATATTAGACCATTCTACTATACTTTAAGTTACTTCCAGAAATAGTGGAGCTATAGGAATAAAAACTATGAAGTATTTTAGGAATCATTTAATTATCTTGTTAGGAATTATACTTATTATGAATTCCTGTAATATTGGTAAAGTAAAAAATTATGAACCCCAATATGGCGATAAATCCCTGTATCCTATTACTCTTTATAAAATAGGAGTTCACCCTTTACATAACCCCCAGCGTTTACATGAAGTATTTGGACCATTGGCAGAATTATTAACAATAGAGATTGAAGGAGCTTCCTTTGAAATAGAAGCTTCCAGAAATTATGCAGCTTTTGATGAAAAATTATATGCAGGTAAATTTGAGTTCGCTCTTCCTAATCCATATCAGACAATACTTTCCCTAAAACACGGATATACTGTTTTTGGTAAAATGGGTGATGATGAGAATTTTAGAGGGATTATTCTTGTTAGAAAAGATAGTAATATTGAAAATGTTACTGACCTTAAAGGAGGAATAGTTAGTTATCCTGCTCCTACAGCTCTTGCTGCAACTATGATGCCTCAATTCTATTTTACTGAAAATGGACTTAATATTAATAATGATATAGAAAACAATTATGTTGGATCCCAGGAATCTTCTATTATGAATGTATATCTTGGCAATTCCATTGCAGGTGCTACATGGCCTCCACCCTGGATTGCATTATCAAAAGAACGGCCTGAGCTTATAGAAGAATTAGAAGTAAAATGGCAGACCGAGCCATTACCAAACAATGGTTTTGTGGTAAGAAAAGATGTTTATATTGATGTTATAAATAAAGTTTCTAATATTTTATTTTCCTTGCATAAAACAGAAGAAGGGAAAAAAATACTTGATCGTATGGAACTTTCCAGGTTTGAATCTGCTACAGATGCTACATATGACCCTGTAAATAATTTTTTAGAGAAATTTAATACAGAGGTAAGGCCCATTGAATATTAGGAGTTTAATTTGGGAAAAATAGTCAAATCTTTAAAAAAGTATTTTGCTCATTCAATAAAGAGACAACTAATGTTGGGCATTATATTTGTTTTTACTATTCTTATGTTTGTATTTATAAGTGGAATAATTTCAAGCCAATATATTTTTTTAAGCAGACGCAGCCTGGAACATACAGAAGCATTAGCTCAGTCTCTTGCAGCAAATAGTATCTCATGGATTCTTGCAGATGATGTAATAGGACTTGAAGAGGTTATTTTATCACAGAAAAGCTATCCTCATATTAAGTATGCTATGATTCTCTCCCTTCGTGGAAGAGTTATGGCCCATACAGAAACTAAGATTGTAGGTTTATTTGTGCAGGATCCTGTTAGCATAAGTCTTATAACAGCTGATCCTGTAAAGCAACTTCTTGTAAATAATTATAATTTGATTGATATAGCTGTACCAATTTTTAGTGGTGATAGTCATATAGGGTGGTCAAGAATTGCAATTTTACAGGAGAATCTTCATTCCGGACTTCAGCAAATTTTACTGGCTGGAATATTAATTATTTTATTTTCGATAATTATTGCGGTAATATTTTCTGCAATAATGGCCAAAGGAATTACTAATGGAATACAAAATATTTTATTAGTAACTCAGGAGGTTGAACAGGGAGAACTTGATATTTCTGTTGTTTCTGATCGTCCAGATGAGCTTGGACAATTAGGAGAATCTTTAAATAAAATGATTGTCCGAATTAAAAAGTCAATAGATGAATTGGATACATATAAAAATCATCTGGAACAACTTGTTGGACAGCGAACAAGAGAGCTTGAAGGAATAAAAATTTCATTGGAACAGGAAGTAGATGAACACAAAAATGCAGAACTTACAATAAAACGTCAACTAAATGAAAAAGAGATCATTCTTAAGGAAGTTAATCACCGGATTAAAAATAATTTTTCCTCAATTTCCAGTCTTTTATCTATGCAGGCAAATTCATTATCTAACCCAGAAGCTTTGGCTGCCTTACAGGATGCCATTGGCCGGGTTAACAGTATGTATGTCCTGTATGAGAATCTATTATTATCAGATGATTATCAGTTTACTTCCGTTAAAGATTATCTTGAAAATCTTATTGATAGTATTATCAGCATCTTTCCTCCTAATCTAAATTTAAAAGTAGAAAAAATTATTGATGATTTTGATTTGGATACCAAAAGGCTAATTCCTGTTGGTATTATTGTTAATGAAATATTAACTAATACAATGAAATATGCATTTGAAGGTAGAGATTCAGGCAATATACAACTTACTGTAAAAGTGAATGATAATCTGGTAACTCTAATTATTCAGGATAATGGCAAAGGTCTTCCAGAAGGGTTTGATATTAATAAACAGACAGGTTTTGGTCTTATGCTTGTTACTATGTTAAGTGAACAATTAGATGCTGTTTTAATAGTGGAAAGTCTTGATGGTGTTAGGAGTACATTGGAATTCCAAATTTAAAAATATAATTGTTAAAACCAACGATTGAGGTTATGATTCCTATAAGATTAGTACTACAGATAAAATAATGGAGGAATATGCAGCATCTTCTACCCTTGTATCTTATTATAAGCATTTTACCAGGAATAGCAGCTCTGACTGTATTATCTGTATTAGCAGTACGTTTTAAAAACAGAGGATTGATCTACTATTTAATTTCATACAGCTGCTTTACAGTCAATATACTGGTGAATCTTGTAATGTTTTACTCTGGTATAAATATCTCAGAAGAAATCTCTTACAGTGTTTTTGCTTTGCTATCTTTCAATATTCCCTTTTCGGTACTTATGCATACAGCACTTCCCCTTTCAGTTAATGAAGTGACAAAACCTCCGGGGAAACGGTGGATAAATTTAAGTATTATGATAATTGCAGTTATCCTGTTGATAATATACTGGACACCTCTGGTAATGCAATATTCACAGGAAACTCAAACAATTATATTCGGACCATTATTTCCTTTTGTAGCAGTTATACAAGTTTTCTTTATTAGCTATTCAGTTGGAATCATTATCATTAGACGCAGAGCCATTATAAATCTTACAATCCGCAGGTATATTCTTACTATGGTAGTTATTATTGTAGTTTTTTTACCAACTATTTTTTATGAGCAGTTCTTATTATCGGGTGTTCAATCTATTGATACTGTTCCAGTAGCTGTTATTTTTTCACCATTTTTGTATTTTGTTTTATCACTGACAACTCTTTTCTTTGGAATACGTGTAATGATATCATCTGCAGGACAGGGTAATCAAAAAAGTATTCTATTTTCAGGTGGCAATAAAGTTTCGCAGGATGCTGTTTTACAGAATCTGGCAAAACAATCGGGATTGTCAGTTCGTGAAATTGAAATTATCCCTTATATGGCCAGAGGGTTGGGGAATAAACAGATTGCCACTGAATTAAATATATCTCCAAAGACTGTTGGAAATCATATCTACAATATCTATCGAAAACTTAATATTACCAGCCGATATGAACTCCTGGCTCTTCTGAAATAAGAAAAATCCAGTCTACTGGGTACATTTACCCATACATTTGAGTACCATTCCCCATATATTTGAGTATGATTCCCTATTTTTCGCAATCCTTAGAGTTGTTAACTTAATTGTATCACTTTCTAAGCCTGGTCGCAAACAAGTTTGCTGCTCGGCAATGAGTCGTACCGGAAGGACGAAGTCCTGAGGAACGATCTCAGCAACCAAAGGAGTTTCAAATGAAAAGAATTATTGCATTGATGTTAATTGCTGTTGTTTCTTTTACAGTAATAGCAGAAGAAGTTGAAAGACCAGCCCTTAAATCAGAAAGAAGTATTTTTGCACT
>DAOVSY010000574.1 GCA_030633365.1 Spirochaetaceae bacterium
TATCCATGCTCTCCAAAGAACTCATCATTTCTGTAATTGAGGCTGTGGATTCTTCCACCATAGCAGCCTGTTCAGTTATTTGATTATTTATACTATTAATATTTGCAGTAATCTCTTCTATGACCGTAACATTATCTGTAACATTCCTGTTCATATTTTCAGATTCATTTAGTAATGCACTTGTTCTTGTTTTAATATTTACAATAGTAGCAGAAGTCTCTTCGGAGGCTGCCAGTAGTTCATTTTTAATGTTATCAGATTTATTAGCAGAGGATTGTATATCCATAATTAAATTTCTTAACTTTGCTACAAAGGAATTAAAATTACTTCCCAGTTCACCAACTTCATCTTTGGTTTTAACCTCCAATTGAACAGTAAGATCACCTTCACCTTCAGAAATATTCTTAATTGCAGAAGATGTACGTTTAATATGTTTTATAATAGAGTAGTTAATAATAAAATAAATTGAAACAAACAGTGACATCATTACCACAGCTAATATAATAACTGAGGGAATAACTTTTGATGCTGCAGAACTTATTATTTCTGTTTTTAAGGATGAAATAGCTATTACCCAGGGAGTCTCTGGTATTGCTCTAAAACTTAAAATACGATGATTGGATTCTCCCCCCTTTACATCCATATCAACATGTCCAAACATGACACTATCTATATTAGTAATAACATCCAGAATCTCATCAGGGTTATCAACTGCATTTTTAAAATAATCCTCAATAGATAAAATACTTGTTGCTAATTTTTCTTCTGGTATCTTAGTATGATAGATTATTGGGCCATTTTTTGTAAATACGGTAATACCATGACCTGTCTCTTTTTCCATTATCCTTATTTTATCCCGAAAGCTTTTGGTATCTATCTGAAGTCCAACAACTCCTATTATTTTTTCACCTTCAAAAATAGGATAAGAGGCCTGGGTTCGAACCTGTCCATCGGACTTACTTACCAGAGGATCAATTAAGGCAAACCCCTCATTTTCAATAGCTGCTGTATACCAATTTTTAGTTCTAACATCAAAATCTCCAGCCATTTTCAACCATTTATCTGCAAGTACAGCCCGACTAATTGGAGATCCCAGTGAGACTCTGGAAATAACTCCCTCAGATAAAAAAGCCTGCAGATCTCTCACAAATTCTGAATATGGTTCCAATTTCAAAAAATCATTTTTGTCATGAGAGTCAGCCATCTCTTTTGCCATAGCTCTTACACTTTCCAGTTTTGACATATTAATTAATGTTTGTTTCTGTTTATTAAGCTCCCCTGATAATACGTTGGCTGAGCCTAATACAAGTGCCCCCTGAATATCCAATTCATGTTCTGTCATAATATTTCTTTGGTTCATAAAGATGAATAAAGAAATTCCACTAAGTAAAATAATAGGAATAATGATAAGAAATAAAAATATTTTTAACTGCAAATTCATAAACACTCCAAATAATAAGCATTACAATATAAATGTCAGTTTAAATTATTTAAGTTTAGATTGCAATAAATTTATTACTTTGATACTTTTTTTTAAAGTTGTTTTTTTCAAAAATATTTACTTATTCCAGAATATCTATATTAGTACTTTTATAATCTTTTTTGAGTATATCAGATATTAGATATAATAGATTTATTAGATTCTTATTTTAATTAGACAGTAAACTTATCTGTCTCATCCTTCAAACCATTAACAACACTATTCAAGTCAGAAGATAATTTAACAATCTCATCCGAGGCCATTACTATTTCTTTTGACCCACTGCTAATTTCCAGCATTCCTTTCCTAACCTCTTCAGAAATATCTTTTAATTCCAACTGTCCCCTGACAATTTGTTCTGATCCCAATGTTATTTCTTCTGAAGCGCCTTTTACATTTATTGTAACATCCTGGAGCATAGTCATAGCAGTCA
>DAOVSY010000148.1 GCA_030633365.1 Spirochaetaceae bacterium
CATTAGACCTATTGATTGTTCCTCTTGTGTTACAGCAACTTCAATATGGTAAACATCCTTTCCAACAGTAATAGATACAAGTTCTTTTTCTTCCGAACACCCTGTTAAAATAAAAAACGAAGCAGCTATAATTATTAGAATTTGTTTTAGCATCCTGCCTCCAATATATATTGATAGTTTCTCTCTTCGATACATTTTGCTTTTTTATGGGAGAATATGGGGTGTAACGTAAAACATTCAGAGAGCTGGAACACTACCGGTTGCTGAGTGTTTTTGTTCCGCAAAAATGTATCGAAGCACCGGTTAACTAACAACACTAATAGATTCGATAACCTGAACTTCATGGGGTCGGTTCTCTTCTTCTTTTGGAGCTGTTATAACAGATGCTATTGAATCTAAAATATCATAACCTTCCAGTAATTTTCCAAAGGAAGCATACTTCCCATCCAGCTTATGAGCATCCTTATGTACTATAAAAAATTGTGTACCTGCACTATTGAAATCATCATCTCTGGCCATGGAAAGAGCACCTCTGGCATGATCCAGACCAGTATCATAACCATTTTCTGCAAACTCTCCGGTTATTGTAAAATCTGTAGGGCACATGCAGGTATTGTCTTGTGAACCGCCCTGAATGACATAATCTTTGACTACCCTGTGAAATGAAAGGCCGTTATAAAATCCCTTCTCTACAAGAGAAACAAAATTATTAACTGTAACAGGAGCTTTTTTTTGATATAGTTCAAACAGCATTTCTCCGCCATTTTCCATTTTTAATAATATTTGCATGGTTAAACCTCAAAGAAAGCCGCCCTGCATAAATGCAAAGCGGCTTATTAATAATCCTCTTATTTTTCGATATATGCACCTGAAAGATACATGTTATTTAGTGGTGTGATATACCAGCCTTTTACATATGGGGCCATCATTTTTGGAGATGAACGAAAGTAAAGTGGAATTAACGGCATATCAGCCATTAAAACATCATCTGCTTTTCTCATCAATTCCATTGCTTTTGCCGGGTCAGTTTCACTCTGTGCTTTTTTTACAAGAGTATCGTATTCAGCGCTGGCATATCCTGAATTATTCATGCCGCCATCGCTAAGTCTTAATGGGAAGAATGTCATTGGGTGCATATAATCTGCGCCCCATCCCATAGCACCAACATCATATTTCAGAGCCTGGATATTTTCATAATATACAGCCCACTCTTCTGTGGAGACATTTACTTTAATTCCCAGGTTTTCCTGCCACATTTGCTGCATAGCTTCAACAATATTCTTAACAGTTTCGTTGGTGTAATAACTTAGTTCCAATGTTGGAAAGCCTTCACCATTGGGATATCCTGCTTCAGCAAGCATAGCCCGTGCACCTGCAACATCAGCTGTTGCTGACAGACCGTAATTAGACCGTCCTTCATCATATGCAACTCCATCAACTGAATAACCCGGAGCAATCAGACTGAATGCCGGTTCATCAGTGGACTGGAGAACGTTCTCGATAAGAGCAGTACGATCCAGTGCCATTGAAAGGGCAAGACGTACTTTTGGATTATCATAAGGTGCTTTTGAACAGTTTATTTCATAGTAAGTAGTTCCGTAAGAAGGGATTATCTGCAGTGCATCACTGTCTGCTTTTAGGCTTGGCAGGTCGGCAGAGGGTACTTCCCACTGTCCGTCGATGTCTCCCTTATCCAATGCAACAAGAGCTGTTGAAGGATCCGGGATAAATCTGAAGTTCAGGTTTTCAAGTTTAACATTAGCTGCATTCCAGTAATTTTCGTTTTTAACAAGTTTGTAACCTTCTCCAAAGGAAATCTCTTTCATTGTAAAAGGACCATTGGAAACAAAGGTTTCAGCAGACAGAGTCCATCTGTCACCATTGGCAGTTACTGTCGCCTCATTTACAGGGCTGTATACCCACATACCGAGAATCCCAATGTAATAAGCTGTAGGTTTTAAGAGAGTAATCTCAAGAGTAAGCTTGTCTACAGCTTTAATGCCTACTGAATCTGCATTAGCTGTTCCTTCATAGTACTCTGCAGCGCCGGAAATATAGTCGGTAAGCATTCCTGTGTACTGTGCGCCTAAAGCAGGATCCAGGACTCTAAGATAAGAATAAACAAAATCATTTGCCGTCAGGGAAGATCCATCCGACCATTTCAGATTGTTTCTCAGTTTGAAGGTGTAAGTAAGTCCATCATCACTAATATCCCATGATTCGGCACTTCCTCCAACTATGCTGTTGTTCTCATCATAAATAACCAGTCCCTCAAAAGTGTTGAGCAGTATGGGTGATGCAAATGAATTGTTAGTGATACCAGGATCCAGTCCGTCGGGTTCATTTTGAAGAGCGAAGGTAAGTTTTTGTTCCACCGCGCCTTCAGTCTTATTTTCGGTTGTCTCAGCTTTTCCGCCGGCAAAAACCGCAGATACAGCGACAATCAGGATGATCATCAGGTTAAAAAGCTTCTTCATGTTATTCTCCTTAATTTTGTAAATTTATAATTATATTACTGGTTTATATTGATTAATCAAGTAAAATTGTTTTCTACCTGCTATAAAGGTGACACGCCACCAGGTGATTATTACCGACATTAAGGAGTTTAGGTTCCTCCTCCCTGCATATCTTCATACACTCATTGCACCGGGTATGAAATCTGCACCCATTGGGTGGTGATATGGGGCTGGGAATATCCCCTTCAATTGCAGAGGTTTTTTTTACTTTCGCTGTTTCCGGATCAGCTATTGGTATGGCTGCATGTAAGCCTTTTGTGTAGGGGTGAAGAGGGCTGTTGTAAATCTGCTCACTGTCGCAGATCTCCATCATTTTCCCCAGATACATTACGCCGACATTATTGGATACGTAGCGAACCATGGATAGATCATGAGCAATAAAGAGGTACGTCAGGGATCGTTCACGTTTGAACTCCTGAAGAAGATTTATTACCTGAGCCTGAATTGATACATCCAGAGCAGATATGGGTTCATCACAGACTATGAATTCAGGCTCAAGGATAAGGGCACGAGCCAGACTTATCCTTTGCCTCTGACCTCCGGAGAACTCGTGAGGATATCGGGAAATATGTTCGGCAGATAGTCCCACTTTATTCAGCATGTCAATAATCATCTCTTGTGCCTGTTTTGCTTTGGATACTACACCCTGGGCAATAAGAGGTTCTGCAACAAGTTTTAGAACTGTCATTCTTGGGTTCAGGGATGAATATGGATCCTGGAAAATCATCTGCATTTTTTTCCGGTATGGACGAAGATCTTTTTCTCCAAGAGCAGCTATGTCCCGGGAACCAAAGAATATTGAACCTGATGTAGGTTTATGCATTCGAACAATGGATTTTGCTATAGTAGATTTTCCACATCCGGATTCACCTACCAGTCCCAGTGTTTCACCTCTATTAATAGAAAAACTTACATCATCCACAGCATGTACTATGGATTTATGCTTACCGGGAACAGGGAAATACTTTACCAGGTTGTTTACACTTATAAGCTTGTTGTCTGATTTTTTATTATGTGGCATTTATACTCCCCTCCTTAGAAAAAGGATTATTATCATCCGGAGCGTCATCTCTCACAAGCCAGCAGCGGGAGCCGTGGTCCTCTGAAATTTTAACAGCAGGGGGTACTTCAACGCTGCATATTTTTCGGGCATACTTGCATCTGGGATGAAAAGGACAACCCTTTGGAGGATTTGACATATCCGGAGGTGACCCGGGTATAGACTGCAGGGGAACCGTTCTATCCTGATCGATACTGGGAATAGATTTCAGAAGACCCATTGTATAGGGGTGTTTCGGGTTATTGAAGATATCATATATATTGGCATATTCCATAATCATACCCCCATACATAACCAGAACTCTGGAACATATTTCCGCAACAACTCCAAGATTGTGGGAAATGAAGATTATTGACATCTGCATCTCATCCTGAAGAGAACGGAGAAGCTTTAGTATTTGATCCTGGATAGTAACATCCAGAGCAGTAGTAGGTTCATCTGCAATTAACAGGGATGGTTTGCATGCAAGTGCCATGGCAATCATTACTCTCTGCCGCATTCCTCCGGAAAACTCATGGGGGTAGCTGTTGTAACGTTTTGCCGGATCCGGGATCTGCACCTTTTCGAATAATCCCAGTACCAGCTTTTTCAGTTCTTTTTTTGAATGGTTTTCATGTGTTCTGATCATCTCTTCAACCTGTTTCCCTACAGGAATCAAGGGGTTCAGGGACGACATAGGATCCTGAAAAATCATTGCAACTTTTGCTCCTCGAATTTTTCTTAGGGAGGAACGATCGAGATTTATAATGTCAGTATCTCCCAGTTTTATTTCACCCTTGATAATACGTCCGGCTGGAGGTAGTAATCTTAGAATAGAAAGAGATGTAACCGACTTTCCGCTGCCTGATTCCCCTACAATTCCCAGGGTTTCACCCTTGTTAAGATGGAAATCAACACCTTTTACCGCCTTGATTTCTCCATCCTGGGTAAAAAAAGAGGTATGCAGATTATTAACATTTAGCAAACGACTCATAGTATTTATCTTCCTTTCAGTTTGGGATCAAGGGCATCCCTGAGTCCATCTCCGACAAAATTAAATCCAAACATTGTCAGGCATATAGCCAGAGAAGGAGCGAATAACTGATATGGGTTAGTTCGCAGTGCCGCCAGAGCATCATTACACATAGTTCCCCAGCTTGCCATAGGCGGCGAAACTCCCAGTCCAATAAAGCTCATGAAAGCTTCAATAAATATTGCCGAAGGGATGAGCATTGTAACTGTTACAATAATTGGTCCCATGGCATTTGGAATGAGATGTTTTGTGAGTATGTTCCAGGTTGTTGTTCCCATAATTCTGGCACCATGTACATAATCCTGTTCTTTTAATGTAAGAATCTGTCCTCTGACAACTCTTGCCATATTAACCCAGTAAACTGAACCAAGAGCGATAATAATACTTAGTATTCCTGAATCTCCTGGAAGAATTACCATTATCAGAATTACGTAGAGAGTCAGAGGTATTGTAGATATAATATCAACAATCCTCATCATGATATTATCGGTGTTCCCTCCTGCATATGCGGAAATTCCTCCGTATAGAATACCTATTACAAGATTTGTGAATGCAGCGATAAAGGCAACCAGCAGAGAAATACGCGCTCCTATCATCAGTCTGGTAAGCAGATCCCGGCCCAGATTATCACTCCCAAGAAGATAGGTTCTGTTGTAAACAGTTTTTCTACCTGTAACCACATTATTATTGGTGTCAATCAGCCTTAATGGTTTTTCACTGTAATCTACTACAATTGGCTGACCATAGAAATCATAACTGGTTCTTTTTTGAGAGAAATCTTCCTTAATTCTTGGTAAAGACTGTATCAGGTGGCCATCTTTTTCAAGATGGATGGGTTTTAGATTCTTTGTTACAAAGATATAATCGTTACCCATAATGAAGACATTCATTTTTGGAGGAATATTAACGAAGGAGAGTTCCTGTTTTTCATAACTGTGATTTGTTAACATTGGTCCGAAGACTGCAAAAAGGATAATTATCAGGATAAGAAAAAGTCCTATGAGAGATGCCGGTTTATGGCGGAATCTGAACCAGACATCTCCTGTGTAAGTTCGGTGTTTCAGGCTTAGTGCTTCACTTTTGTCCTGTGAATATTCATATTTAGCCCAAAGGCCTTCGTTAGTTTTATCAACTTTTGATTGTATCATTTTTATAGCTTCCGGTTATTCATATTTAATTCGGGGATCAATCAGCACATAAAACATATCAACCAGGAAAACCATTACAACAAGGAATGTTGCATAAAAAATTGTTATACCAAGAATTGTAGTATAATCCCTGTTTGTAATACTGGTGACAAAATGCTTTCCCATACCGGGAAGTGCGAAGATTTTTTCAATTACAAAGGATCCTGTCAGAAGGGCTGCTATAGTGGGACCCAGCACTGTTACTACTGGAATCATGGCGTTTCTTAATGCATGATGGATAACAACGTTAAATTCTGTCAGACCTTTGGCTCTTGCTGTTCGTATATAATCCTGCCCCATAACTTCCAGCAAACTGGATCTCATTAGTCTGGCAAGAAAGGACATGGAGTATCCACCAAGAGCTATAACTGGAAGAATGTAGCCCGTCGGTTTATCAAAACCAAAAGCCGGAAGCCATCCGAGTTTATAACTGAACGCATACATAAGAAGAGTTGCAATAACAAATGATGGAATAGTCACACCTATTGTTGCAATAAACATTGTTAGAATATCCTGCCATTTACCATTTTTCAGAGCTGCAAGAATGCCTAGAGGAATAGCTGCTGCCAATACAAAAATAATTGTTATAAAACCAAGTTTTGCAGATACAGGAAAACCTTCCCTAATAAAATCATTAACTCTCATCCCTGGATATTTAAAGGAGGGACCAAGGTCTCCTTTGAGCAAACCACCAAGATAATTGACAAGCTGCTCCATAAGACCGGCATCAAGATTGTATTTTTCCATTAATGCAGCTTCAACTTCCGGAGGCAGTTCTCTCTGAGCTGTAAAAGGCCCACCTGGTATGGCATGCATCAGAAAAAAAACCAGGATGGCAATAAGTAGCAGGGTAAGAATCGTCATCCCCATTCGTTTGAAAATGTAGGTACTCATTTATACTCTCCATTGTCGATGATATGTAAAACATTATTGTGCGTCAATCCCGTTAAATAATTCAAAATTAGGCTCATCAGAATTTTTTTCCGGTTTATTTACAAGTATTTCAATTTTTCGTTCTACCTTTGAAAGATCTTTTTCCAGACTTTTTGCAAGTTTAATTCCTTCTTCAAATAGTTGAACTGCATCATCCAGAGGTATGTTCCCGGTTTTCATTTTTTCATTTAACTCTTCAAGATTTTCTAATCTTTCTTCAAATTTTTTCATTTGTTATCCTTCGGTTTTTGGTTGCATATGCGAGCAGTCAACTTGTTGATGACCAGCCTTTATTTCTGCAGATATACTGTCTTTGGAGAATTGAATATTTACCAGTTGACCATCTTTAAGTTTACCAGCTGATTTTATCAAGTTACCAGTTTCTTTATCACTTATCACTGCAAACCCTCTTTTTAGAACAGCAATAGGTGAGCTGTTTTCAAAATCTGATTTTACTAATTCCAGTTGATGTCGCTTTTTTAGTAATAATTCTTTAAGTATAGAAATAGAATCTTCTTTTGCATCATCGAGCCTTAAAAAAAGAGGCTGG
>DAOVSY010000434.1 GCA_030633365.1 Spirochaetaceae bacterium
ATAAAATTAAGACCATCAAGTCCTCTGATAAGTTTAATGGCCTCTCTTGAAGTAAATCCGCCTGGGATAATAGTGCCCGTACCCGGTGCATAGGCAGGATCACAGGCATCCATATCGAAGGTAACAAAAACCTTACTGGTTCCAACCTTCTCATGAACTACTTTTATTACATTGTCCAGACCCATATCAAATGCTTCATCAGCTGGAATTACCGTAAAACCCCTGTCAGTAGACTCTTTCAATGAATGCTCGCCGTAATATGTACCACGCATCCCAATCTGTATGGTTTTTTCCGGAATAAGAAGACTCTCATCACAGGCTCTGCTGAAAGTAGTTCCATGTGTATACTTTTTACCAAAATATGAATCTGCAGTATCAAGATGGGCATCAAAATGAACAAGAGCAACCGGACCATGTTTTTTACATAATACCCTAAGCTCCGGCAGTGTCACAGAGTGATCCCCTCCGATAACAACAGGAATAACATTGTTATCCGTAAACAGCCTCATTTCATCCACGACCGCTTCATATGTGTCCAGAATGTATCCGGGAAGAACATCGAGATCCCCGTAATCAACTCCTTTTATATAATCAAAGATATTAATCTTATGGTAGGCATTGTAAGGTTTAATCAGGGCTGAAATACTTCTTACTGCTTCGGGTCCAAATCTTGCTCCAACTCTGTAGGTTGAACCAGTGTCAAAAGGAAGTCCCATTACAGCAAAGTCCATCCCCTTAACATTGCTTTTATGAGCAAGTCTCATGAACGTTTTTATTCCTGCAAATCTGGGTATTGAAGAGGGTTCAGTTCTTTTGTATTTTTCTTCAATAGACATAAAATGCATCCTAATATTTTATTTCTGTAATTATATTTTAAAGTTTTCTTACCCGGTTTGAATGATCTTATCCTGTAGATAACAAAATTTCCGGATACATTAATAATCTAAACTGTGAAAAAAGTGATGGGAGCTGTATATTACAGCTCCCGAAAAATTTATTCGCTAAGAGAGACAGCCCCGGCTCTAAAATCCATAAAATGTGAACCTGATGGTTCCCATGTAACCTTTTCGCTTCTTCCATAAAATTGTGGAAGGAGGTACAGGTATGTTCCAGGAGGATCTTCATCTTCAGAGATTTCAAGCATACGTTTAGCAGCTTTTCTTCTTGCAACAGGATCTGTTCCACTTAAGATCTCAAACTGTGCATTGATATCATCATTCTGCCACATGTTATGAACCTGAAAAAATCCTGCAGGACCATAAAGCCTGGCTATCTGGGTAAGAGGATCAGCAAAAATTGCTGTAGCTGACCAGTTTATAATTCCCCGACCTTCTGCAACTTCATCAGTTTCAATCTGATCCCAGTTTTCCTTAAGATCAAGCTTTACATTAAGTCCAACATCAGACCACATCTGCTGAAGAATCTGAGCTGTTGCAACTTCACCGGTATAATAGTCGACCATGTACCTGTAACTGATCTCCTCACCATTGTATCCTGCGTCTTTTAGAAGCTGCTTTGCTTTTTCAGGATTGAAACCGACAGCCTTATACTCATCGATGTACATTTCTCCAAAGTTTTTCATCTGAACACCATTTGGAATTTCCGATAAACCCTTGAAAATTGTATTATTTATTAATTCTCTGTCTATTGAATAGTTAAGAGCAAGCCTGACCCGGGGATCTTTGAGTACAGGGTTAGCAACTTCATCATAAATAATAAGTCTTACATTATTTATTGGTCCACCACTTACGGCCATACCCTTCTTATTTTCAATTGTGCTGAACTGGTCAGGAGAAACTTCAGTTATAATATCATAGTCATCTGACAGTAGACCCATAATTCTCGGAGCCATCTCAGGAATTACAATATACCTGATTTCGTCCAGAGGAGCTTCCTCTCCATAAAAGTTATCAAACTTTTTGAATACTATATACTCGTCAGGTTTGTACTCATCCACATAGTAGGAACCAAATCCAACTGGTTTAACCATCCATTCTTCCCAACTATCTCTTGCTTCAAAAGAATCTCCACATATAATAGCTGTTGTATCATATGTAAACCTTAGAAGAAGAAGAGCGTCCGGTTCAGCTTTTGTAAATCTGACTGTATACTTATCAATCTTTTCTACTTCAAAAAGACCAGTATACTGTTTGAGTGTATCATAACCAGGATCTCCAGGATTGGCAGTTCTGCCTTCTCCAAAAGAGATCATAACGTCATCTGCATCCAGGGGGAACCCGGCATGGGAAACAACATCTTTTCTCAGTGTGAATTCAATTGTTCTGGCATCAATCTGATTCCAGCTTTCTGCAAGCCTTGGAACAATAGTACCATCTGCCTCAAGTCCGATGAATGTCTCATGAATATTCTTTAGAACACGTCCCATTACATTGTCACTGTTTGCTGTGGGATCCAGGAATCGGGGATTATCGGAAACTCCCACTCGTAGAACTTTTTCAGAAACTGTTTCTTTCGCACCGCCAGCAAATACTGTGGCTGCAGTCAAAAGAACTACTAAAATAATTAGTAATTTTTTCATATCATACTCCTTATATTAAAATAATTATACTACAGCTCATGAAAAGCTGATATTTTCAATTATTAATCTATTAACAAAAACGAACATTGTTCTAAAAAAATATCTAAATTAAATATTCATTTATTAATCGAATTGCTTATTTTCGAAAAACTGAATATTTTCCCTATTTTTATCTGCAATACTTATTTCTGATCTCTTTTATATGTTTAACTGATTCCTGCAGACCTTTTTCCTGTTCTTTAATCATTTTTTTCAGATATTTTTCAGGTGGATAATAATAATCATGTGGATTATGTTTTTCAAAATCGAATAACGGTTTCTCAACTTTAAATGCACCTTCTCCAATCTTTGAGACTCCTCCTGTCCCTTTTTCTCTTTTGAATATTGATAAGAAAGGAAAGTTTTGTTCAATATTAATTCTTGTCAGAGTCGA
>DAOVSY010000606.1 GCA_030633365.1 Spirochaetaceae bacterium
AATAAAGATGGCTGGGAGACCATCAAAACAATTACGTTTTGGTGATTTATTACATTGTTTTCCCACATCATCATGACACATACCCGATTTTAGAATGCCTAAGAGAGTTTCTTATTCTCTCAGCGACATATTAACAAGTGCTTTTGCACTATTTTTCTTACAGGACTCTTCCTTATTGGCATTTCAGCGACGAATAGAAAATAAAAGCGGCCAGAATAATATGAGAACAGTTTTTGGAGTAGAAAAGATTCCTTCAGATACCCAGCTAAGAGATACAATAGATGTACATGATAATAATGAAATTTCAGGTATTTTCAAAGAGTTTCTAACAAGACTTCAACGCTCGGGACAACTGAAGAATTATAGATACCTAAATGAATCTTATCTTGTAGCTCTTGATGGTTCAGATTATTTCTCCTCAGATAAAGTTAAATGTGATAGGTGTCTTACAAAAAAAACTTCAGAAGGTTTGCATTACCATCATCAGATTCTCCAATCAACAATTATTCATCCGGATATGAAACAGGTAATCCCATTAGCTACTGAATTTATTAGAAATGAAGATGGGATGAGTAAACAGGATTGTGAGCAGAATGCTGGGAAAAGGCTTATTGATAGGGTAAAAAATGATCATCCACGATTACCTCTTGTTTGGGTCGGAGATGGTTTATATTCAAAAGCTCCGTTCATAAAAAAAATCAAGGATAATGGTTATTCATTTATTCTTGTAGCGAAGCCTAAAGATCACAAATACTTGTATTCTGAGATAGATGCACTAAGAAAGATAAATGAAACTGAAACTAAGAGTAGTCCAGGTTTGAATAAAAACAGTACTTTCCACTATGAATGGATAAATAATTTGCCTGTAAATGGGCAGTCTGATGCACCCATTGTAAATACTGTTCTTTTCTATATTACAAAGAATGGTAAGAAAACAATGCGGAATACCTGGGTTACAGATATTTTGATAACTGAAGATAATGTTGCTGAGATCGTTCGTGGAGGAAGATCCAGATGGAAAATAGAAAATGAAAGCTTTAATACATTAAAAAATCAAGGTTATCATTTAGAACATAATTTTGGACATGGCAAACACAATCTATCTGAAACTTTTTTTATGCTGAACTTACTTGCATTCTTTTTCCATCAGATATTTGAACTGGCCTCACCTGAATACAGACTGGCCAGAGCTGAATTTAGCTCAAAAATGGAATACTGGAACTGTATCCGATCTATGTTTAGATTATTTATAATTTCAGATTGGCAACACTTATTGCTTAGAATAAATTCGCCTCCAAAAGAAGTTGTTTAATAATAAATTTTAAAACTCAATTCCTCCTTTTAGGGTGAATAATCTTTTTATATTCATACAATCCATTTAATTACCAGAAATTATCTTTAAAAATAGGATTTATTGCTTCTAAGCGACTTTCCCATCAAAAGAGAATGATTTTAAACTGTATTGTTTATCAATTTTCATTACTGACCGAGAATTGCTGCTGAGCTTGTGGAAGTGTTGACATTATCACCCAAATATGAAAAACTGCACTCCACTTTTAAGTAGTGAAGTTTTTGCGATGTACATTATGTTTATCAGTTATTGGCTATTTGCAGCTGTTATTATTTAAAACAATGTGTTGAAATAAACATGTTAGAGTAATCAGCTAAAAAAGCGATGGTAATCAGCATAAGCAAAAAGCC
>DAOVSY010000153.1 GCA_030633365.1 Spirochaetaceae bacterium
ATCCATTTCCGGAGTTAGTATTGATGAAGAACTTGCACAGATGATCAAGTTTCAGCATGGTTATACAGCGGCATCCCGATTTGTAACAGAGATTGATAAAATGCTTGATACAATTATCAATAGAATGGGAGTGTAGTTAAATGACCCGTGTTAGTACAAATATGACAAATGATGATATGCAGTATTATTTACAATTAAGAAATTCAGAAATGAATACACTGCAGAATCAGATGGCAGAGGGGACAAGAATTAAAGATCTTAGAGATGACCCTGTCAGTGCTGCCCACTCTGTTAAATATTTATCCAAAATTACCAGATTAAATCGTTTTGCAAATAATATCGATGATATTATGAGTGAAAATAGAATTGCTGAAAGTTATATGGTTAGTGCAAACAATATTATTCACCGTGTAAGAGAATTGGCTATTCAGGGTGCAAATGATACCTATACAAATTTTGAAAAAAATATTATGGGTGAAGAAGTTAATCAGCTTTTAAATGAATTAATTTCAATAGCAAATGCAAAAACATCCGACGGTACAAGTATGTTTGCAGGAGATAAGACTCAGAGTGATGCTTATAGAGTATTATCAGGCCGCATACCAGGTTCTTTAAACAAGGTAATTACAGATGTTCAGTATGCCGGGTCAATTAACCCTATACAGGCTGAAATTTCTGAATCCAGTTACATTGATGCAGGATTTGCCGGAAACAGGGTCTTTTGGGCCGAGCAGCAGCAAATTATATCAAATAGAGATGCACAAAGTTTTGTTGCTGCATCAGATTCCAAATTCCGTATAGATAATGATTATATAAGTATTAATGCAGGTGATAATATCCATACAGTTATTGCAAGAATAAACAGCTCTGATGCAGCTGTAAAAGCTACACTTGATCCTGTTCAAAATTCTATAGTTCTGGAAAGTACTGCAGCACATCAAATATGGCTTGAGGATAGTGGGGACGGAAGGATACTTAAGGATCTTGGGTTAATTTCAGAAATAGGGCATCCTCCAAATAATATTTCAAAAGATGCTGAAATAGGAGGGGGGTCATTATTTGATATGGTAATTGATTTAAGGGATCAGTTATATGTAGGAAATACAATTAATATAGGTGGATCGAGTCTAAAAGGGCTTTCTCTTGGGCAGGACAATCTTATTTCTTCTATTGCATCCCTTGGATCCCATGAAGAAAGGCTTCAAACAGTAAAAGATCGTCTTAATTCCGAAATACCGGAAACGATAGCTCAAAATTCAGGAGAAGTAGACCTTGATATGACCAAGGCTATAACAGATTTAAAGATGCTGGAATATACACAAAAAGCTGCCATGCAGGTTGCAGGTAGAATATTACAGCCAACATTACTGGACTTCCTAAGATAGGGTTGTCCTGGAAACAGTAGATTAAGGTAGGATAAATGCAGGTACTAACTAAGCCGTATGGAAAAATTGAAGTAGATGAACGACAAAAAATTTATTTCCCCAATGGACTACTGGGATTTGAAAAATTAAAGGATTACTTATTACTTGATGCAGCACAGCAGCCTTTTTATTGGCTGCAATCTCTGGATGTACCGGAAATAGCATTTGTTATGATAAATCCTGTCATTTTTAGACAAGATTATAATCCGGAGATTTCAGTTTCTGAACTGGAAGAAATTGATCTTGAAGTCGCTGAATCAGATAAATCACTTGTTTTTGTAATTGTTACAATACCCGAAGAGCATTCTAAGATGACTGCTAATTTACAGGGGCCAATTATTATAAATAGAGAAAAAAAGTATGGAAGGCAGTGTATTTCAACTAATAATGATTATAAAACACAGCACTATGTTCTTGAAGAACTGGCAGCAGAAAAGGACAGTGTATGTTGATACTTACAAGAAAAAAAGATGAAAGTATTATTATAGATGATCAAATAGAGATATCAATTGTCGAAATTAAAGGTGATCAGGTTAAAATTGGAATTAATGCTCCGCGGTCTGTAAAAATATTCAGGAATGAAGTTTATAAAGCAATACAAGAGGCAAATAAAGCAGCGGCTAAGTCCGGAACAGAATTACCTTCTCTTGACATCTTTAAGAATCCTTAAGTTCATCATAGATAATTTTAAATTCGGTATTTATGTTAATAAAAATTTCAACAAGATCAGGATCAAAATGAGATCCTGAATCTTTTATAATTATTTCCATTGTCTTTTCATGGGTAAAGGGGGCCTTATAACTTCTTTTCATCCTAAGTGCATCATAAACATCAGCTATAGCTACTATTCTGGAAGTCAAAGGGATATCGTCACCGCTGATACCATATGGATATCCGTTCCCATTCCATTTTTCATGATGAAATGTTGCAATTTGTGTTGCCATTGGATCCGGGTAAGCTTTTAAAATATAAGCACCATTTATAGTATGTTCTTTCATTATTTTCCATTCTGGTTCATTAAGCGTACCTGGTTTGGTTAGTATGTCATCGGGAGTTCCAATTTTACCCACATCATGCATTGGTGCAAGAAAAAAAATATTTTCTATAAATTCAGTATTTACATTTGGATAAGATGGGTTATTAAATAATTTACCTGCAATTGCTTTTGAGTATGCCCCAACTCTTTTAATATGATTTCCAGTATCATTATCTTTTAGCTTTGATGCTTCAAGAAGACTTAAAAATGTTTTTTCAAGTAAGGCCTTATTCCCCTCTGAGATATCATCAAATATACCAATAAAAAACTCAGGAATTAAGTCTTTACCTTTATGTATTCTTCTGTCAGTAAAGGGGTTTATAATTAAATTTGCAACAATGTCTAATCTGTCACGGTGTTTGGACTCAACTCTATTTTTAAAGGAATAGCCATATTCCTTATTAGTAAGATTTTTATATATTAATCCAATTCTTTCGGGAGTTAAGTAAGGTGAAAAATCTAATACAATATTTACTGGAAGGTCCC
Organism: Spirochaetaceae bacterium; assembly: GCA_030633365.1. The sequence continues at coordinate 2,947 of DAOVSY010000153.1, forward strand.
TCTTATTATTTAAAAATAAAGATTGATAAGATTTATTTTCCCAAATAATATTTAGCTTTAAGTCAAGAATAACAGCAGGGATTCTACTGGCTTTTAAATTATCCATAACTTCTAAGTGACGGAAAGGAAGAACTGCTTCTGGAAGTAGTTCTTCAACTGAAGATTTTGATAAACCACTTTCTATTAGAATAGGGTTGCCTTCATTTTCCAGTTCAGACAATTCCCCCAAAGGTTCAAGTTCTTCAATATCTAATAATTCTTCTAAATCGTTATCCATCGAAATTTAATCAAGGCTTTCTTGTAATACCAATTTCGGCCTCACTTCTCCTCAAGTATAATGGTCCTTCAGCGTCATGAGAAGGTCCAGATTTCTGAAATTTGTATAAACCCAGGGCAATTAGATTTCCAGCCCAGGATTTTTTATTAAATATATCAACACCAATATTAGGTTTTAAATCAATTATTTTCGAAAATCCCAATGCATCAGGACCTGTCAATAAAACTCTATTATATTTTTTCAGTTTAGTTAAAATATCTTCTGGAGTCAAATCCAGATCATCTGATATTTTTTTCCCATTATTATATATGGCTGTATAATATCGTTTTTTTCTGGCATCAATTAATGGAACTACCATCCCATCAAAGTATTCAAAACCATATGAAATCATATCCAAAGTAGGAACTGTAACCATAGGAACCCCGGAACCTAAACTTAGTCCTTTGGCTGTAGACATCCCTATACGAAGACCTGTAAAAGATCCTGGTCCGCCTGGGCAAACAATAAGATCAAGGTCAGAAACAGAAATTTCTTCTCTTTTTAGAAATAAATCTATTTCAGTTACTAGTGTTTCGGAGTGTTTAAATCCTCTTGAACTTGAATAATCATAACGATTTTGATCTGTTTCAAGACATATGCTAAAAATGCCAGTAGAAGTATCAAAAGCAAGAACATTCATTATATACCTTCTATTTCAATTTTACGGTTTTTACCGGGTAGAATAGAGATGTCAACTATTATTGTATTTTCTGGTAAATATTCACTAATCTTTTCACTCCATTCTATGATAGTAATATTTTTATCATACATGAATTCATCTGTTCCCAGCAGTTCAAACTCCTCCAGAGAATCAATTCTGTACAAGTCCATATGGAAAAGATTAATTTTTCCAGTATATTCTGAAATAATAGTGTAGGTTGGACTGGTAATTTCATCAGTAATATCAAGACCTATAGCTATTCCTTTTACCAGGGTTGTTTTACCTGAGCCTAAAGTACCTCTAAGTGCAATAATATTTCCAGGTATTAATTTTTTGGCAAGATCTTTACCTATCTCTATGGATGAATTGGCTGAATTTGAGATTAAAGTTATCAGATGAGTTTTCCTTCTTTTTCCATTATAAGAATAAATTCTTTGAGGTTCCTAATAGCTGTGATTACCGGGAAATCAGGTGTTATTGAAAATTTTATTTCAACTTCTTTAGTACCAAAAGGTGTTCTTTCAACAGAAAAATCAATTTTATTTTCACTGGTTTCCGATCTTTTATTATTAAGAACTGCAAGACCTGAAAATTCTTCTCTGTAATGTAAGGGAATATCTTTTCTTATAATATTCTTAATATTAATCACTTCCATTGCTTAACTCTATTAGAAATAGGTTTTATCGTCAATAAGTTAATTTTTAAAAGAGTAATCCTATTTAAATATTTATCTATAATATCTATTTTTTTCAGATAAATCATAAATAAAAGAATTAATACTATTAATGTTCTTTTGGGATACCTTTGTAAACATAATATGCATAACTGCACCCATAGGTTTTATTCTTTTTATAGATTTATTTTTTCCAAATGCAATGATTTTTTCTCCATCATTTGCTTCGAATTCAATTTTAAGAAGTTCCCCAATGCCCAGCGGGTAGGATGCTCTCATTGAACAACCTCCTGCAGATATTTCTATTATTGTACCTAGAATACCAGAGTTTGTATCAACTATAGCCTTTCTTTTTTGATTACGCCCCGAACCAGATGTAATAATTCGGATTGGATAAAAATATGCTGGTCTTCCCATAACTTTTCTACGATACTTTCTTTGTTGAGCCTGTTGTATGCTTTTCGAATGTTGTAAAAATAAACTTGGAATACCCCTTATATTATTATATCCTGATACTTTACTTGAAAATGAGTAACCCTGACCATTTGGTTTCCAAAAAAAGACCTGGATTTTTGTCCATTTTTTCCATCTAATCTGATTCCCATGGTCATCTCTGGGAATTTTAGCTCCAAGATAGTCTTTTAAATTTGATGAAACCTGTGATTCATACCTGGTTCCTCCGGGAGTAGATAAGTGGAGTTTTTGACCTGGATTTAATTGTTTCGTACCAGTCATAAGTTGTTTTTTTTCACTGTTTCGTTCAATTTTTTGTTTTATTCTATAAAGTAATAGTTTCTGTCCCTCTTTTACATTTTGAGGAGCAATATCATCCTCAAGTCTGGTAAAAGCTTTTTGTAAAGTGGAATTAAGCGTTTTTGAATTCTTAAGAAGGTTAAAGGGATCTTTTACAGAATAGGTTTTTATCAGATACTCCAGGGTTCTTATTTCCGGTTTGTTAAGACCCATACCTACAGCTCTTTTCCTAAAAGGTCCTTTGCTGTATTTGCCTGATCTTCCCCTGGAAGATGATCGTGATCCAGAACTGGTTCCATTCCCGGAAGATCTTCCTGAAATAATTAATAAGATTACAAAAACAAAAAATACAACAATACCTACTATTATAGAAGTATTACTTTGTTTTTTAAGAGTCATTATAGCTTCCTGAAGTATAATGTAGTTCAATTACTACTCCTTATTGCTAATACTGGTCTATGAGACATCCGTCTCTCCCGTATTATCTTCTTTCACTTTTTCAATTAATTTAACATATTCTAAAAGCTTATTAACTCTTGGAGCGATCTCATATTCCATAAGATCCCCTATAAGTATAGAGTCATTAATATTGAATGCATCAACTAATTCTATTAAAATACCATTTAAGTCTGTATAGAAATCATTAAAGCTTTCTGAATCTATAGATCCCTTTCTTATATCAGTATATCCAATTTCTTTAAGAAAAGGGAATAATCTGATTAATTTTTCAGAAAGATCTATAAAATTTAACACAGAATCCATTGCTTTCTTATCATCACCAGTTTGCAGCATCACAGAAACATCAGATATAGAGGGGATTAAATTTTTTAATTGTTCTGAAGCTGTTTGAAGTTCAAGAAAAGGAGAGGTTGCTTCCTTAATTCTTGTTTGGAGAATCAAGGATAATTTATTAAGAATTTCTATAAGATCATTTTTACTCTTTTCAGGCTTAGTATTTTTATTTAAAAAATCATTAATTCGTTCCTGGAGAATAATTGTTCCATAAACTGGTAAATCTTTTTTTGTTAAAAAAGAATCCAATGTACTGGTAATATATGATAACTCCGATAATAAATCAGTTGTTAGAGCCCTGTTTTCTGCAATTATTGCATTTTGGAGTAATGTAACATACTGATATAATGTTTGAAGATCAGATATATATTTATCTAAGCCTGATATTGCTTTAATATCTAAATTATTAATTGTATCAAGGAGAATATTCTCCCAATCATTATTGTTAAGTTCCAGTTCCTGTTTATCCTTCACTAATCCTGTAATTTCATAACCTGATCCATTTAACCATTCAGATAAACCTTTAAATAGTTCATGTAGAGTTTTTTCATTTTCTATTGTTACGTCAAAGGGTTCACTATTTAATGTAATTTCCATTTATTTCTCCTGGCCTAATTTATCAGTTACCATTGTTGCTGAAATTTTCTATAGATCGGGAACTGTCTTCCATTGTCTTAAGAGCACTTTCCATTCTACCGAATTTTATTCGTAATTCAAGTTCCTTATCATCAAGTTTTCTGTTCATATTTAATATATCAGATTCTGCTCTGTTTATTTGATTATCTATTCCGGATATTCTGGTGGCAACCAGACCACCTATCTGAGTATATGAGTTAATATATCTATCCATTTCATAAGCAGCACCTGAGTCTATAATAAGATCTCCATCGGTATCTGTTCCAAATAAATCTTTAATTTGCTGTACATCACCATTAAGTGCTTCATCCAGGTTATCTTCATTTATTTCAAGATAACCCCTAAGTTTTGCCTTATTGACACC
>DAOVSY010000050.1 GCA_030633365.1 Spirochaetaceae bacterium
AATCGCTCATTCATCCACCCACTTACATAATCTTCAATTTTTTGGAAAGAACTCATCTTCAGTACTTCATCAACAAGTTTTTCTGCTTCATCCACTCTCACCGATCTAATTATCTCTTTAACAGAAGGAAGAACACTGGAACTCATACTAAGCACATCCAACCCCATACCCAGAAGAACTACAGAAGCAAGGGGATCACCAGCCATTTCACCACACATAGCAACAGGGATACCAGCCTCATGGGCATTATCAATTACTGTTTTGATTAGACGTAATACACCTGGATGGAAGTATTTATAAAGATATGCAATATTTTCATTTCCTCTGTCAACAGCTATAGTATACTGAATAAGATCATTAGTTCCAATTGAGAAGAAATCCACCTTTTTTGCAAGAATATCTGATGTAATTGCAGCAGAGGGTACTTCTATCATAATACCAATGCGAATATTTTCATCGAAAGGAATACCTTCAGATCTTAACTCAGTTTTTGTTTCTTCCAAAAACTCAAGGGCATCCTCCAACTCTTCAACACCAGATATCATGGGGAACATAATACGCAGAACCCCATCCATGGATGCTCTTAAAAGAGCACGCATCTGTATCCTAAAAATATCTTTACGGTTAAGACAAAACCTAATGGCTCTCCAGCCTAACAAAGGATTTTTTTCATCTATAGTTTCAAAATCCGGGATAATTTTATCACCACCAACATCCAGAGTTCGTATGGTAACACCACCATTATCTTTCATCTTACTTATTACTTCAGAATAAGCCGCATACTGATCATCTTCACTTGAAAAACCACTGGGCTTTAAAAAAAGAAATTCTGAACGAAACAATCCTATACCATCAGCACCATGACCAATAACCTGTTCTACTTCTTCGGGCATCTCAATATTTGCACTTAAAAGAACCCTTTTGCCATCCAGGGTTACAGAACTGAGTTTATCAAACTTGTTTAAATGCTTTTCGTGTTGTAACCATTTAAGGGATCTCTCTTTATATTCAATAAGAGTATCATTATCAGGATTCAGAATTACAGTTCCTAAATTACCATCTACTATTATAGTATCTCCGCTTTTAGCTTCGTCTGTAATATTTGTTAAACCTAAAACAGAAGGAATCCCAAAAGCTCTTGCCAGTATAGCTGTATGGGATGTTTTACCTCCTGCATTTAGAACAAGCCCCTTAACCATCTTCCTGTTCATAGTGGCTGTATCTGAAGGCATTAAATTATGGGTTACCACAATCACTTCTTTTTCTATATCTGATAAAGATATTTTTTCTCTAAATAGAAGATGTCTATGGATCCTTTGAGTAACATCATAAAGATCTACAGTTCTTTCTACCAAATAAGGACTGTCAGCTTTTTTTAAAGTGCTTACAAACTGCTTTACAGTCATTAAAAGGACCCATTCAATATTTCGCATAAAAGCTTTTAAATTTGCTTCTATCTGATTAATAAATTCAGGGTCTGAAAGCATAAGCATATGAGAATCTAAAAACCTGCTTTCTTCCTTAAACTTTTGTTTACTTACATGAGACTGTATCTTTTTAAGGTCTTCTTCCACTTTTTGTGCAGCAAGATGAAACCTTTCCATTTCAGAACCAATTTCACCTAAAGTTATACGATACTTGGGTACCTTTAGATTGTCATCCAGGTATAAAAATACTTTTCCTATTACAATACCTGCAGAAGCAGAAATACCTTTAAAAATCTTCATTTTTGAAATATACGAACTTTTGATACCCCTGTCAAACAGAAGAAGCAAAGCTAATCTGTTCTTTTATAAAACTACCTCTTGATTAAGCCCTAATATACCGATATTTTGTATGAAATGAAGAAAAAAAAATCATCAATAGGCTGTTTATTCTGGATAGCATTAATACTACTAATTTTAGTTGTCTTTCTTTTCAGCAGATCCAGAATAGAGAGTGTTATGGATTCCACTGGTTTCTTAAACTTTTTATCATCCAGAGAACTTGTAGAAGATCCTGAAGTAGAAAGAATTATTACTGAAGATAATGATCCTGTTCAAGTAGTTGAAAAAACACAGGATACATATATCCTGGAACCAGCCACTAACATAGTACCTGATATTACAATTGATATACCTGAATCAGATACATTAACTATTGAGGAGAATCAGAGAGTTGCAGAAAAAAATATGCGAAGCTCTACTCTTTACTTTGTAAATGTCTCCGATGAAAATAAAATATCGTTACAGGGAATAATGCGACCAGTTTACTATGATGACAGCCCTCTTACAGAGACTTTAACAGCACTAATTTCAGGATTAACTTCCAGTGAATTAAATAAAGGACTTCTGTCTCTAATACCAACTGGTACTGAAATTCTTGGAATAAGTGTATCAAATATGACAGCAACTATAAACTTTAATGAGGCTCTTAGCTTTAATAATTTTGGAAGAGAAGGTCTGGAAGCAGAACTTAAACAGATAGTTTATACAGCGACCGAATTTTCTACAGTTGATAAAGTGCAAATCCTGATTGATGGCCAGAAAAAACAATTTCTTTCTACAGAAGGTGTCTTTATTGGCGAACCTCTTTCAAGATCGTCTGTCCAGTAGGGGACGCAGATCTGCGTCCCCTACGGCATTCCATCAATCAATTCATACAATTCCTGACCAATAGAATCCATCCAGTCAGGGTTTGCATTTTTATTTAAATTATCTCTAATTAAAAATAAAAACTCAGTATTTCCCTTTCTGCCTTTTATGGGCGAAAGTATAATTTTATCGACATAGAGTTTATCTCTATCAATCTTTATAAGAACATCATTTAAAACATTTTGGAGTATTTTTTTATTAGAAATAATCCCGTTAAACTCCGGGTATTTTAGTGGATCAATTTCAAACTGGGGTTTAACCAGTATTATAAGCCATTTCTCAAGGGTAAGATTAATTATATGTCGGCCTGCTGCGCTTATAGACCTAAAGGATAAATCTGCAACAGCCGCATCCGGAACAGGAGTAATATTTTCTAAATGCATTATATTGGTTTTTTCAAAGACACTAACTCTTTTATCAATTCTAAGAGAATATGCTAATTGATTATATCCAACATCAACAGCATGAACATGTCCAGCTCCATTTTTTAACAGACAGTCAGTAAACCCCCCGGTAGAACTACCAGCATCAATGAAATTTTTACCTTCAATATTAAAATTCCACTTATCCAATGCAGCCTGAAGTTTAAGGCCTCCACGAGAAACAAAGCTTTTTCCAGAAATTTCAATATTAGATTTTATGGGGACTTTACTTCCCGGGTTGATATTCTTTTCTCCATTAACCAATACTTCACCACACATTATCCTGGAGTATAAATAATCCCGTGATTTTTCAGGAAAGTAATTAACTAATAAATCAAGTAAAGATATTTTTTTCATAAAATTTTATAGTGATGAAAGCTTCTTAAATCGCTTGATAGAAAGACACTTGCCTGTAGAAACATCAAGATCAAGAACAACTCCTGACATTATAGCCGGATTTTTAGAAACCTCATGCTTTAAAGGCATTTGAGTAAGGGATCTTTTTACAGAGATATTATAATCACTGCCAATTACACTCATAGAGGGGCCAGTCATTCCAAGATCCGAAATATAAGCGGTTCCTCCTGGTAATATTCTTTCATCTGCAGTCTGAATGTGTGTGTGTGTTCCCAGAACAGCACTTACTTTTCCATCCAGATAGATACCCAGTGCTTCTTTTTCATTTACAGATTCTGCATGAAAATCTACAATTATTATTTTTGATTTGCTTTTAAGTTTTTTTGAAGTCTCAAGACCTATACGAAAAGGACAGTCCAGATTACCAAAATCTTTTCTTCCCTGCAAATTCAAGACAGCAATTTGTACACCTTTTACCTCTATAACAACATGTCCTTTCCCAGGAGCACTGGCGGGGTAATTTGCAGGACGTAAAATTGGTGAATCAGAATCCAACAGAGGGTAAATCTCTCTTTTCTGCCAAATATGATTTCCTGAAGTAATTACATCTGCACCACTTGCAAATGTTTGAGCTGCAATTTCAGGGGTAATTCCGAACCCTTCTGCTGCATTTTCACCATTAATAATTACAAAATCAGACTTATATTCTTTTATTAGTGATTTTAAACCAATAAAAACAGCTCTGCATCCTGGCTGACCTACAATATCACCCAGAACCAGAGCTCTTATTTTTCCTGACACTACAGTACACTCATTAACGAGCGTACTCGACTACCCGGGTTTCCCGGATAATTGTAACTTTTATCCTTCCAGGATATCTCATTTCAAGTTCTATTTTTTTTGCTATATCTTTTGCCAGATCCCGTGCTTTTGAATCACCAACACTGTCACTGTTAACCATTATACGAAGCTCTCTTCCTGCCTGTATGGCATATGCCTTATCAACACCTTCAAAACTTGTAGAGATCCTCTCCAGATTTTCAAGCCGCTTAATATAATTATTAAGTGTTTCCCTTCTGGCTCCTGGTCTTGCTGCAGATATAGTATCTGCTATTTGTGTGATCACTGATTCAATACAACTTGGTTCAATATCATTATGATGAGAAAGAATAGCATTTATAACTCTTGGGTCTTCATTATACTTTCTAGCTAATTCTGCTCCAAGTTCTGTATGTGTCCCATCACCTTCAGTTTCAATCCCTTTGCCAATATCATGCAGTAATCCACCTCTCTTGGCAATTTCCTTATCAGCACCAGTTTCTGCTGCAATCATTCCACAAACAATAGCAACTTCCTTAGAATGGTTTAAAACATTCTGCCCATAACTTGTTCTAAAATGAAGCCTGCCGAGAGCCCGAATAATTTCTTTACTGATATTATGAATACCAAGGTCGAAAACTACTTTTTCACCCTCTTCAAGAATTATTTGGCTGATCTCTTTTGTTACTTTCTGAACAACCTCTTCAATCCTTGCAGGATGGATTCTACCATCCTGAATTAGTCTTTCCAATGAAACTTTTGCAATCTCCTTACGAACAGGATCAAAACAGGAAATTACAACCGCTTCAGGAGTATCATCAATGATAATATCTACACCTGTAAGTGTTTCCAATGTTCGTATATTTCGTCCTTCACGGCCAATTATACGTCCCTTCATCTCATCGTTAGGTAAATTAACAGAGCTAATTGATACATCAGAAGTTACATCCGATGCTAACCTCTGTATAGTTGTAACAATAATATCACGAGCCTTTTTATCTGCATCATTCAATGCATCCTGCTCAATTTTGTTTATTACAACCTGGGCATCATGCTTTGCCTCATTTTCCATTGATTGCATAATGAGTTTTTTGGCATCATCGGTTGATAAACCTGCTACCTGTTCCAACTCTTTCTTCCATTTATCTTCTTCTTCAAGAAGAAGGACTTCTCTATCTTTAACTCGTCCCTCGCTGTCTACAAGCGCTTTTCTCTGGGTATCCAAATCAATTTGCTTGGTATCTAGATTTTCTTCTTTTTGTAGGAGTCTTCTCTCCGTACGTTGGGATTCAATTCTTCTTTCACGATATTCACGTTCCTGCTGATTACGTTCCTTCTGTAGTTGATCCCTACCTTCTAAAAGTAACTCTTTCTTTTTTGCTTCTGCTTCTTTTATTGCTTCATGATTTAACCTTTCAGCTCTCTGTTCTGTTGAAGAAAGCTGAAACCTAGCATAAAGCCATCTAATTATCCAACCTAGAAATAAACCGGCGAGAGGAAGAATTATAAGTAAAATTCTAACCATTTGCTTCCTCCAAAGTCAGTTGATTTGAATAATAGACTTAAAACCTTTAGATTGTCAAGTTACAAAATATTTAGGATCCAGCGATTAAACACTAATATTTTAGATTTTGGAGTTTTTCTACAGCCCATGGAATTGATCTGGTAGCTTTTAAACCAAGAAACAGGTATGCTGATAATTCCTTAAATATGATTGGTATGAATAATCCCCCTTTCATATATGCCAAGTCACCATCAAATAATTTCTCTTCAACTTCTTTAATTCCATGTTTTCCGCTTTGAAAAATTAAAATTTTATTTTTATTAAATACTTCCTGAGTAAATTCATCTTCTTTAAAAAATATGAAATTATCAATTGATTTTTGATTAAATCCAAGAGTATGATCCATTTTCCAACTACTATCGCTATATGATAAGATCCCTGCAAAAACAGCATCAAATTGTTGTGATATTTTCATTAAAGATTGAACAATACCTATATTACTCTTCTTAAAATGAAAACGATAGCTATCATAGTTAAAGCCATTTTCTGAAAATACTGAAGATTTATTTTTTATTGTACTTTGCTCATTTTGACTACTTGAATTGCTGATAGGTAGGTCAATATCAAGTATATCAAGAATATTAACATATTCTTCTTCATCATGGCTTGGAATATTACTTACAGAATCAACAAGCTCCTTAAGACTTTCATCCTTAGGTTTGATTTTATTAGAAAAGACATCATCCTTAATTTGGAATATTCCATCCTCCATTTTGATTGTTTCTTCTATATGATCTAATCCAGGATTTGATTTAAGATCAGCAAGTTCAATTATATTTTTAGAAGATAGTTTCAAAAGTCTTTCTTTTAAAGATCCGGAAAGATCAAGAACAGGAGTATCTTCAAGTTCTTCAAGTTCTTCAAGTTCTTCAAGTTCTTCAAGTTCTTCGAGTTCTTCAAGTTCTTCGAGTTCTTCAACTATTTCTTCTTCTTGCTTTCTTGATTTCTTCATCGCTACAACCCTTTCATCAACTAAGACATCGCCATCTACTACATCAAGATAACCTTGGATTTCTCCTGCAATATTATAAGTTGAAAATTTGTAAAGATTAGAATTATCTGAAACTAATTCCAAATGATGAACTTCATCTTCTATTTCATGTGAAACAATAGATAATGATTCCAGATTTTCTTCTTCTATTAGATTTTCCTTCTCTGGTAGTTCTTCTAATATATATACTTCAGATACTGTTTCCAATTTTTCATTCTTATTTAATGTTTTATTATTAATTAAACTAAAAACTTCCTGCTCCATCTCAATTATGGCACTAATTTTTATACTATCATCAAAAAAACCAATATCCTGTATTTCTTCTTCAAAGTTAATTTCAGAATAGCTATAAAGAGGTTCTAAACTTCCTATTTTTTCAGAGCCTGCATCAAGTATTTCTAATTCTTCAAAGGTTTCAAAACTATTTTCATCAAACAACATAGTTTCTTCTAAATGTTCACCTTCAACAAGTGGTACAGCAAGCTTATCGGGTTGCTCAGGTACCATATCGTCAGTTTCAGGCTCAGCTTCGTCCAGTTCAGATAATTCTTCGACCTCTTCTATCTCTTCACCTTCGACAAACTCAGGTACCATATCATCAGTTTCAGGCTCAGCTTCGTCCAGTTCAGATAATTCTTCGACTTCTTCTATATCTTCACCTTCGACAAGCTCAGGTACCATATCATCAGTTTCAGGCTCAGCTTCATCCAGTTCAGATAATTCTTCGACTTCTTCTATCTCTTCACCTTCGACAAGCTCAGGTACCATATCATCAGTTACAGGTTCAACTTCGTCCAGTTCCTCTAATTCTTCGACTTCTTCTATCTCTTCAAGAGATTCAAGGTCCTCTTCACTTTCCTGATCTAATACAGGACTTTTGGAAATTTGAACAACTTCATTTTTTTCAATAGTATTATCTGCAAGAATAGAAGGAGTTGTTTTTAAAATCTTTTTTAAAACATCTTCTAAATTTGATATTTCAAGAGTTCCTTTATTTGATTGGACTATACGATTATCTATTAAATCAAGAAGCTCATTCCAGGATGAATCTATTATTTTATCTACTTCTAGCGATTTATCTTTATTTAATTTGCCAATACCACGACGGATATCTTTTTTAACAGCATTACCTTTAAATCTTAATTTTCTTTGCCATTCTTTAATATCAAGATTATCTCTATTCTCCAGATATTCTTTTAAAAATTGAGATTGTAGTTTTCTTATTCGACCATTTATTACTATAATTTTATCTTGCTTAAGGCTAAAAATTAAAAAAATAATCAAATAAGTTGTAATAAAAAAAGCTATTAATAAAAATATTTTCAAAAACTCATTCAGCTTATATTCTTCTGCATTTACTAATTCAGCTACATTACCAAAATCAGGAATATATTTTGATATTAGAATATATTCCTTTTCTGTAAATGAATCTTTATAAATTTTTGTAGAATCAGATAGTATATTTTCCCACTCTGTGCTGTTTTCATTTAACTCATTTATGTTGTTTATATTGCCGCCAAAAATATATCCATCTTCATAGATACTAACCTGACCATCTATTTCAAGGGAACCATTTTCTATTAAGTATTTTCGCAAGTCACTAAGAGAAACAACCAGAAGAGCTGTCCCTCTGTTAATTCCCAAAGAATCTACTGCTTTAAATTTATAAATTATTTGATTACCAAGATTATCCAAAGTTATTGAATAATCACTACTTTCATTATTTTGAAGTAATTTAAAATCAATAATGTTCTCAGATGCTTCTTTTACATTTTTATATACTTTTCTAAAAGCACTGCTACTGGATTTTTCAGCAAAATCAGCAGAGCTATAATGAATTAGATATTTATCATCATAAAACCAAATAAATTGGATCCCCTGGTATTCTTCTTCAAAAAGACGAATTAAATTGTGGAATTTTGTTATATATTCTTCATCCCACTGAGAAGTATATATTTTTTGAATATCAAGATCATTGAGGATTGATTTAAATCTTTCCTGATATTTATTATGATATGTACTAATATTTTCTATTTTATTCGAAAGTTCATTTTGATTAATTGTTTGAACTCTTTTATTAAAAAATTCAAGTTCAAAAGCTGAAAACAGACCTGTAAATGCCAAAAAAACAAATATTGAGGAGAGTATAACTGTAATTAATAGGCTTAAAGCTATCCTTTGTAGTGCATTCATTTACTGCTTATCAAAACCCTCCAGCTGTTAAGATACTATTCAACACTACATTATCGGCAAATTTTAAAGAAGAGTAAGACTTAATAATAAAAAGGGCTGTCAAAATTAATATCTTTGACAGCCTTAATTAAATTCATAATATAATTAACTAATCAGAGTCTTTGGCTGGTTCTTCAGTCTCTTTTGTTTCTTTTTCTTTAGTATCCGACTTTACTTCAGCTACTTCAACACTTACTTCTGGTGCAGGAACTGTTTTTTCTTCTTCTACTTCTACTTCAACAGCTTTTACTGCTTTTTCATCTTTTACTTCTTTCACATCTTTTTTACTTGTTTTTTTTGATTTTTTAGCTACTTTCTCTTTTTCAGGAGAACCACCATCTTTTTCTACAAGTTCAAGTATGACCATATCTGCAGCATCACCCTGTCTTGCACCCAATTTTAAAACTCTGGTATATCCACCAGGTCTGTTTTCATTTCTTGGAGCAATATCTGTAAAAAGTTTTGCAAGGATTTCTTTGTCTTTTATATCACGGGCAATTTGTCTTCTATTATGTACAGAATCTACTTTTGCCTTTGTGATCATTTTCTCAACTGTTCTTTTTATAGCCATAGCTTTAGACTTTGTTGTAGTAATTCTTTCATACCTAAAGAGAGAAATTGCCATATTCCTATGCAGAGATTTTCTATGACTTTCTTTAAGCCCAAGCTTATTGAAACCTAGTCTATGATTCATTTTCTTCTTCCTCATTCATTTCGAGTTTTCTTGAAGTTTTAAGAACACTATAATCAGTCATTCCAAAGCTCAGGTTCCACTCTTTAAGTTTTTCTTTAATTTCAAGTAGTGATTTTTTACCAAAGTTTCTTGTTTTTGCAATTTCATCTTCAGATCTTCTTGTTAGGTCTCCAATTGATCTTATACTTGCATTTTTCAAACAATTACTTGATCTTACAGAAAGTTCAAGTTCTTCTACTGGTGTTTCAAGAATAGTTTTAATTCTCTCTTCTTCTTCATCTACTTCCTCATCACCGGATACAGCATCTTCATCAAAATTAATAAAAATTGTAACATGATCCTTTGCAATTTTTGCAGCTTCAGCAAGTGCATCTGCAGGGCTAATAGTTCCGTCTGTATGTATTTCCAGTATCATTTTATCATAATCATTACGCTGACCTACTCTTGTATTCTCGATTGAATACTTAACACGCTTGATAGGTGAAAAAACTGCATCTATAGGAATAGTACCAATAACTTCAATATATTTTTCATTTATCTCAGAAGGAACATATCCCCTGCCATGATCAACCTGAATTTCAAAATCAATCTTTGCCTTTTCCATCATTGTAAATAATTCAAGATCACCATTAGTTATAAGAACACCTTCAGTATTTTGAAAAGCATCACAAGTAACTACACCAGGACCGGAAAGTTCAGCAAGTATTGTCATCTGATCAACACCTTCAGGTAATTTAATCTGAAGTTGTTTAAGTCGATTCAAAATTTCTGGTGTATCTTCTGTAACTTCAGCTATAGATTCATATTCGCTGGAGATCATATGAGGAGTTCCTTCCTCATTATAACTTGTAATCTTAACAGCCGAAACAGCAAATCCCTGAATTGATGATAGTAATACCCGTCTAAGTGTATTGCCTATTGTTGTTCCATACCCTCGTTCAAAAGGGTATGCAATAAACTTCCCATAGTTGGTGTCTACTTCGCTGTGCTCAAAGGTTATCCCTTTCGGCATCTTGAATCCCTTTAAAAGGTTTTTCTGCGCCATGTAAACTCCTATCTAGAATAAAGTTCTACGATTAACTGTACATTAACATCAAGAAGATCTGTTACTTCACTTCTTTGTGGAAATGCATTAATTTTACCTTTCATCTCATCAGGATTTAAATCCATCCAAGGATAAACACCAGACTTAGTATACTCTTTAAGACTTTCCTTAATAACAACCATTTTCTGGCTCCTGGACTGAACAGCAACTTCATCATTTACCTTTAAACGAAATGATGCAATAGTTACTCTTTTTCCATTTACAAGGATATGTCCATGGGATATTAACTGTCTGGCCTGTTTTCTTGATGAAGCAAATCTCATTCTATAAACAGTATTATCCAGTCTTCTTTCCAACAAAGTGATTAAATTATCACCTGTTTTTCCCATTTGTCTATCAGCTTCCTTAAACGTAAGTTTAAATTGCTTTTCAAGCATTCCAAAAGTTCTTTTTAGTTTTTGCTTTTCCCTTAACTGAATTCCGTAATCTGAACGTTTTTTTGCTCTAAATCGCGGTCCTTTACCAGGAGGGGTAGCTTTTTTTGCTATTGGGCACTTGGCACTATAGCATCGCTCTCCTTTAAGGAAGAGCTTTGTATTCTCAGTTCGACAAAGCCGACACTGAGGGCCTACATATCTTGCCATTTTTTACCTCTTTATACTCTTCTTGTCTTTTTAGGTCTGCAGCCATTATGGGGAATCGGTGTAACATCTTTTATACTTCTAACAAGAAGGCCAAGATTGCCAAGGGATCGAATTGCTGATTCACGTCCAACACCTGGACCCTTTACAAATACGTGAACCTCTTTTAGACCGAGATCAATCGCCTTTTTTGCTGCAGTTTCTGCTGTTACCTGTGCTGCATAGGGAGTAGATTTTTTTGCGCCGCGAAAACCTAAACCCCCTGCACTTGCCCATGATACAGCATTACCATTTAAATCTGTAACAGTAACAATTGTATTATTAAAAGTTGCCTGTACATAAACTTTACCTTCATATACAGTCTTCTTTGTTTTCTTTTTTACTTTAGCCACTTATTTCCTCCAAAACTACTTCTTCTTTCCAGCTACAGTTTTCTTCTTACCCTTTCTGGTTCTAGCGTTCGTTTTGGTTCGCTGTCCTCTTACTGGTAACCCTCTTCTATGACGCAGACCTCTATAACAACCAATATCCATTAAACGTTTAATATTTAATGCTGTTTGTGTTCTAAGTCTACCTTCTACTGT
>DAOVSY010000359.1 GCA_030633365.1 Spirochaetaceae bacterium
AGAATGCATGCATCCAGTGGAACTACAGGAACACCTACAGTTATATATCAAACTCAGGAGGATCTTGATAACTGGACAAATCTTACAACCAGATCGCTGGTCTCTGTAGGCTGCCATAAAGGGGATATCTTTCAGAACATGATGACTTATGGACTGTTTACAGGAGGAATTGGCCTCCATTATGGTGCAGAAAAACTTGGAATGCTGGTAATACCTGCTTCCAGTGGTAATACAAAAAGGCAGCTCCAGCTTATGAAAGATTTTGGAAGTACCGTTGTCCATGCAACTCCCAGTTATATGTTATATCTCTATTCAAAACTGGAAGAATATGGATATACAATTTCTGACTTCAAATTAAAAAAAGCACTTGTTGGAGCAGAACCCCACTCAGAAGAAATACGACAGAAAATTGAAAAACTTTTTGGAATAGACGCATATAATTCCTATGGACTGTCAGAGATGAATGGACCAAGTGTTGCATTTGAATGTGAAAAAAAAGCAGGAATGCACCTGTGGGAAGATTCATACTATATGGAAATTGTAGATGAAGATTCATTGGAAGAACTGCCCGATGGTGAAACAGGAGAACTTGTTCTTTCCATATTAATTAGAAATGCAACACCAATACTAAGATATAGAACAAGAGATTTAACCTCAATTATCCCAGGACAATGTTCATGTGGACGAATATCCAAAAGAATAAGCAGAATTAAGGGAAGAACAGATGATATGCTAATAATAAATGGTGTAAATGTTTTTCCTTCCCAAATAGAAGAAGTAATAATGAAGATGCCGGAAGTGGGCACAAACTACAGAATACTTGTAAAAAAAGAGGGAGTATTGGACAGACTTATAGTCCAGACAGAAGTAGGTCCATCAATTTTTTCTGATGATGCCAGAGATATGAATGCTCTAAAAAGACGTATTATAGATAATCTTAGAGCATCAATAACTATAAGCCCAACAGTAGAACTCCATGAACCTGGAGTTCTGCCAGTACAGGAAGGAAAAGCTATACGTGTAGTGGATGAAAGAGGAAGCGATTAGAGGAGGAAGTAAGTGATTTACAATAAAAAAATTGAATGTATGAACATTACTCAAATGCAGGAATTACAACTGGAACGTTTAAAAGAACTTGTAAAAAGAGTTTATGAAAAAGTGCCCTTTTACAAACAAAAGTTTGATGAAAAGGGAGTAAAACCTGAGGATATTAAGACCCTTTCAGATATAAGTAAACTACCTTTTACAACAAAAGGTGAAATGAGAGAAACATTTCCCTATGGTCTGTTAGCATGCGATCTGGATGATATCGTGGAAATACATACTTCTTCAGGAACCACAGGAACACCTGTTGTTGCCGGATATACAGAAAATGATCGAACCCTCTGGTCAGAAGTAATGGCAAGATGTCTGGCCATGGCCGGAGCTGATAAAACCGATACAATACAAAATGCCTATGGATATGGTCTGTTTACAGGGGGGTTGGGAGTACACCATGGAGGAGGACCTCTTGGAGCTACTATAATTCCAATTTCTTCGGGAAATACCCAAAAACAGCTGCAGTATATGCAGGACTTTAAGTCTACGATATTAACATGCACACCTTCTTATTCCTTGTTTATGGCGGAAGTTGCCAGTGAAAATGGATTGGATTTTCGTGATTTTGATTTAAAAGCAGGTATTTTCGGTGCAGAACCCTGGTCTGACAATATGAGGACAGAGATAGAAAAAAAACTTAATCTTAAAGCATATGATATTTATGGACTTACTGAAATAATTGGACCAGGGGTCTCTAACGAATGCGAAGAACAAAATGGACTACATGTAAACGAAGATTTCTTCTATCCTGAAATTATTGATGCAGAAACAGGAGAAGTTCTAACCGAAGGAGAAAAAGGAGAACTGGTTTTTACAACCCTATCAAGAGAAGGAACTCCTCTTATAAGATACAGAACAAGGGATATTACATGGCTCTTTAGAGACAAATGCTCATGTGGCAGAACAACTATTAAAATGCACAGGCTTCTGGGCAGAAATGATGATATGCTTATTATTAAGGGTGTTAATGTATTTCCTTCACAAATAGAAAATATTCTAATGAAAATAGAAAATACAGAACCACACTATCAAATAATAATTGATAGAGAAGCAAGCCAATTGGACAATGTGGAACTACAGGTGGAAGTTGAAGAAAGCTTCTTTTCTGATGAAACAAAAGATCTGGAAATAATCCGAGGAAAAATTCATGCAGAAATGAAACAGCAGCTGGGAATTTCACTTAATATAAAACTGGTTGAACCCAAATCTATTGAAAGAAGTATGGGTAAGGCTAAAAGAGTTATTGATAAACGAGATCTACCAAAGGCAGGGAAAAAATGAAGGTAAAACAAATTTCAGTATTTTTAGAAAACACAACAGGAAGACTTGCAGATGTTACAAAAACTATAGCGAATGCAGGTATCAACTTAAGAGCAATTTCAATAGCAGACACAGCTGATTTTGGTATTTTGCGAGTAATTGTCGATAAACCTGAAGAGGGTATGAAAGTTCTTAAAGCAGCAGATTTTACTGCAAAACTAACAGATGTAATTGGTATTATCCTGGATGATCAACCAGGTGGACTCATGAAAGTTATGGATATTTTTAACAGGGATGGTGTTAATATAGAATATTTGTATTCTTCCTTAATAAATGAAAAAGGCAGTGTTGTAATTATATTCAAGGTAGAAGATATTAATCATGGACTGGAGATTGTAAAAAAATCCGGACTGGAGGCAATTTCATCTTTTTAACAGAAAAATAATAAGCATTACAGTTATAATTCATTAATTATTTCTGTAATGCTTTATCTTTGGCATTATCTGCCACTGTTACCGGCTCTTTACAAGTGAACGAATAAGAGAATCCAGAGTAAGCAATTCTTCTTTGTCCCATTCAACAGTATGATTGTAAATAATTTTACTTTCTTTGTTCAAAACAAGAATATTATGTTCATCATCAATTAAGCCCCATTTTTCAACTAATACTGATTTATAATCAAAAACATAGCTGCGTTTTGGATATTTATCAATTTGGCTTTTCAATAATTTTTTTATCATTACTTTTGGAATCCAGGTTGCCTTTGTATTAACAATAAGAATAATCTGAAACTGATCAAAATCTAGATCTTTTTCAAAAGCTTCTAAAGCTGGTAAAAATGTATCTGCCTTACTTTTTTTATCAGGATCAAAATATACCAGCAATGTAATTTTATCCTGCAAAACTGAGGAATACCATTTCTCACCATAGGCAGAGCTGCCATCATCACCTTCAAGAATTAGATTTGGAAGGATATCTCCTAAATAAGAGGACGGTTCTGCGGATAAAAAAACAAAAGGTAAAACAATTAATACAGCAATAACAACAAAATATTTCATTTCAAAGCTCCAATATATTTTATAAATTTCATTTTAATGACAGTAAACATTAAATACAGTATAAAAGCAGATGCATTATTATGTACAGGGATTACACCACTTTACAGCAATATTTATTTATGATAATAATTTTGATTATAAAATAACAATTATTTCAATAGAGGATTTAT
>DAOVSY010000257.1 GCA_030633365.1 Spirochaetaceae bacterium
CCTTGGCATCGGCTATATCAATTGGTGCATAGTTATATTTTTTTGCATCGCTAAAATTATCTTCCTTCTGGGTTATAATTCTATCAATATCCATATTCTCAAGATGAAACAGTATATCTTCATTGTCTAATAAAAAATTTTCCATATTACCTCCTATCCTTTTGCCTTGAAAGCTTTTATGAATTTCGGAATAACATCTTTTAAATCTCCGACAATACCATAATTAGCAATCTGGAAGATAGGCGCTTCATGATCTGTATTAATAGCAATAATTCTGGAAGATTCATCCATTCCGGCTCTATGCTGAATAGATCCTGATATTCCACATGCTATATAAAGCATGGGTCTTACAGTTGTTCCTGTCTGACCAACCTGATGTTCCTTGGATACATATCCTGCATCAACAGCTGCTCTGGAAGCACCAACTTCACCACCAAGAACATGTGCAAGTTCCAGAATTAAATCAAAATTTTCTTTTGATCCAACACCCACTCCTCCGGCAACAATAACCTGGGAACCTTTTAGATCAACCAGCTTATCCTCTCTAATCTTTTTAATAACTATTGAAGGAAAATCCGAATCCGTAAGTTCCACTGTAAAAGGACTTACTTTTCCTTTATAGTCTGGATCCTGTGCCCCAACTTTCATAACACCTTCACGGACTGTAGCCATTTGGGGCTTTTTTTCGGGACTTACAATTGTTGCAACAATATTACCACCAAAAGCAGGTCGAATTTGATATAAAATATTACTGTAATCCACACCTCTGCTGGTATAGTCACCAATTTCCAGGCTTGTACAATCTGCAGTAAGACCAACTTTAAGATTTGAAGCAACCCTTGGGCCAAGATCTCTACCTGTTGTTGTAGCACCATAAAGAGCAATTTGTGGTTTTACTTTTTTTATAACTTCTATCATTATCTTTGTATAAGGAATTGGAGTATAGTCAGCCAATCTCTTATCATCGATTACAAATATTTCATCTACACCGTAGGGTATAAGTTTTTCCGCTTCACCCTTCATGCCACTACCCATAAGAGCACCGGTTACTGTGACTTTTAGTTGATCTGCAAGATCTCTGGCCTTGGAAAGAAGCTCTATACTTACATCTGCAACCTTTCCATCATCCTGCTGAATGAAGACCATTACACTGTTATTTGAACTCAATTTATCTTCTCCTTCTTAACCCAGAGTATGGTCACTGATTAACTCATGAACCATATCCGAAATAGAATCTTCTGTATTCTCAACCATTTTAATATCCTCAGACTTAAGGATAATGGACTCAATTTTCTTTACCTTAGTAGGTGAGCCTGCAAGACCACAACTTGTTATTTCTGCACCTATGGCATTTATATCCCATAGATTTATAGCTGTTTCACTTATTCTGTCTACAGAACTGTCTATATAAGATTCATCATATCCCTGATCTGTCATTTCTGCAGAAGCATTTTTATATGCCATAACACGAATTACAGAAGGTGGTCGTGGGGTATATCCCTCATCAGTTATTGTCAGAAGAATAGGAAAAGGGGCTTTTATGATCTCATAACCGCCCTCAATAGATCTTCTGGCCTGAATTTCTTTCTTTTTTACATCCACACTTTCAATTAGAGATACATTGGTAATTTGATTAATACCAAGTTTTTCTGCTGTCTGTGGTCCAACCTGAGCAGTATCACCGTCAATTGCCTGTCTGCCGCAAAAAACAATATCATACTTGCCAATCTTTTCTATAGCACATTTAAGAGCATAGGATGTTGCAAGAGTATCAGCACCGGCAAATTTTCTGTCTGATATTAAAGCAACAAAATCTGCACCTCTATAAAGTGAATCTTTCAGCACCTGAACTGCTGAAGGGGGACCCATTGTAATTACAGACACAGTAGATCCTGGATTTTGATCTTTAATAACAAGAGCAGATTCAAGTGCATGAAGATCTTCGGGGTTAAAAATAGCAGGCAGCACTGCTCTGTTTACAGTACCATCCTCCTTCATAGCATCTCCACCTACATTTTGTGTATCGGGAACCTGTTTTACAAGGACAATTAAATTCAGTCCCATTTATTTCCTCCTTTTGGTTGCATAGCCGAGCCGGAACGAAGTTCCTACCAGGCAGGTATATATGTATATTTAAAGTTTAAGTTATCGGTCAGCGACCGATAAACAGCAATAAGGCATAACTTATCACACTCTCAGGATTCTGGCAAATGATTACCTCTTATTTAAGAAATGTTTCTATATTTTCATACACACTATTGCAATCAGTATAATATTTCACTATTCTTTACCTATTAATAATTAAGAGTATAAGGGCAATAATTTCTGATGTCAGATAAAAAAAAATGGATTCAGGTTAGGAATTCAAACTTAAAGTACTATGAAGAAGTTGAACTCTTTTATAAAAGTCCGTCAGGAAATATAGTTCTCTATAAACCAGAGGGAATGAAATTTGATGATGCAAGTCTTGACAAAAAATATATTGATGATCTTTATATTCAGCCAAAAGATAAAATAAAATGTTTAAGAGCTGCTCAAAAAGGTTTTAGTAATGGGTTGGTTAATAATATCGTTGAAAAAAATACTGCAAAAGTAAAAACTGATTTAATGAATCTTGTAGATGAGACCCTGTCCCAACCAAGAAGCGGAGGCCTTGAAACAGCTCCCAACTTAATTGACAATATTATCAGCGGTTACTCTTCCCAACCGGATGTAATTAAAAATCTTGCCCGGATTTCTTTTACCGATTATACAACAACAATACATTCTATTAATGTAATGGCCTTAACTGTAGGCTATTGTTTCTACAATAAAATGACAGAAGAAGAAACCAGGCAATATGGTTTAGCGGCTTTACTTCATGATGTTGGTAAAACTGAAATTTCCGGTGAAATTCTAACAGCCAACAGGGGTCTTACTGATTTGGAATTTATGCAGATGAAAAAGCACCCTTCCATAGGATTTGATATCCTGAAATATACTGGAATTAATCTAAAAGCTGCAACTGAAGGAGCACTGGAACATCATGAAAAACTTGATGGCAGCGGTTATCCTGAAGGAAAAACAAAAATTTCAGAATGCGGAATGCTACTTGGAATTATAGACTGTTATGAAGCAATAACAAATGATGATCGTCCATACCGCTCTGCAATGCAGCCCATGGCTGCATTACAAATACTTAAAAAGGATGTTCAAAAAGGCAAATACAATAAAAATATATTTGAAACCTTTGCCTATAGTCTCACTGATTTTAACAGAAGCGGGAAATATAAGGATTTTTTCTAAAACATAAAAAACACAGAGGTTTATACATAACATGTTAAGTAGCAGTAAATGGATCGAAATTAATAATTCCAATGTAAAATATTATGAAGATGTCGAACTTTATTTCAAAAACCCGTCAGGAAACATAGTTCTATATAAACCAGAAGGAATGAAATTTGAGGATTCCAGTTTTAACAATAAATATATAGACACTTTTTTTATTAAACCTGAGGCCAAATTAAAATGTATAAAAGCTGCTCATAAGGGTTTTAGTGATGGCCTTAATAAAAATATCGACCATAACAATATTTCGGCAGTAAAAGATGAACTGGTAAAGCTTGTTGATGAAACCCTGTCCCAACCACGTAACAGTGGTTTACAGATGACAACTTCAATAGTTGAGACTGTTGTGGAGAAATACTCTAATCACCCCAATGTTCTTAAAAATATGGCAATGCTCTCTTTTATTGATTACACAACTACAATTCACTCAGTTAATGTTATGGCTCTGACTTTAAATTATTGTCTCTTTAAAAATTTGCCTTTGGATGAAACACGACAATTTGGAATAGCTGCACTTCTTCATGATCTGGGTAAAACAGAAGTTCCGGAAGAGATTATTAATTCAAAAAACAGGCTGAATGATTTTCAATTTAATAAGATAAAAAAACATCCAAATGCCGGCCTGGATATTCTAGAATATGCTGGAATTGACCTTCAAATAGCTCAGGATGGAGTTTTGGAACATCATGAAAAACTTGATGGAAGTGGATACCCTGAAGGAAAAACAAATATTTCTGAATCTGGAAAACTTCTTGGTATAATAGATTCATATGAAGCTATTACCAATGATAAACGTACATACCGTTCCCGGCTAAATCCCCTTGGAGCATTAAAACTGCTTAAAAGAGATGTTGAAAATGGTATGTACGATAAAAAAATATTTGAAAATTTTGCTTATAGTCTTACAAAAAAACTTTAACCCAATGCCACATCCAAAGACATCATAACTGCAAAACCTATCATTGCTCCCAGTGTGGCAATATGAGTATTCCCTGCAGCACTGGACTCAGGAATAGCTTCTTCCACAACAACAAATATCATTGCACCAGCAGCAAATGCCAGAGCATAGGGAAGTATAGGTCGCATCATAACTACAGCAAGAGCTCCCAACACACCAGCAATAGGTTCAACTACACCGGAAAGCTGACCATAGAAAAAGCTTTTTCTTCTGGAAAACCCTTCCCGTCTTAGAGGAACTGAAACTGCCAGTCCTTCGGGGAAATTCTGAATACCAATACCAATAGCAAGGGCAACAGCACCTGCAAGAGAAGCAGAAGGGATACCAGCTGCCACGGCTCCGAATGCAACACCAACTGCCAGGCCTTCTGGTATATTATGCAAAGTAATTGCAAGGACAAGTAGTGTTGTTTTATGTAGAGAAGTTTTTACTCCTTCTGCATGTTCAATAGGTTCACTCATATGAAGGTGGGGAAGAAGTCTGTCTGCAAGTCTTAGAAATATACCTCCAAATAGAAAACCCACTAAAGCAGGAACCCATGGTATAAGTCCCATCTCTTCAGATAACTCTATTGCAGGAGCAAGTAGAGACCAGAAACTGGCGGCTATCATAACTCCTGCAGCAAAGCCCAACATACCATCAAGAA
>DAOVSY010000090.1 GCA_030633365.1 Spirochaetaceae bacterium
TAGAAAACGTATACTTCTTCACAGAACAATTGGAAGTATTATTATCGCACTTGGAGCAATAGCACCAGTATTAGGAGGAACATGAAGCAGATACGGCATACCAAATGCTTTATACATTGGAGAATTGGTGGGGGTTATCCTAATTTTTATTGGATATCTAAGAGCCACAAATCCTATTAAAACAAAATAGAATTTTATATATTACAATTTTTGTAAGTTTTTATTGATTCTTCCCTCCTCTATTTATTACATTAACTAAATAGGGGGTTAATTATGCAGGAAAGAAAAATTAATAAAATCACAAAGGGAATCGAGACATCTGATGGTGCAGGTGTCAAACTGAGCAGAATAATCAGTCAAAATTTAATGAAAGAAACAGATCCGTTTCTTATGTTGGATTTTTTTGGATCTGATAATCCTGATGAATATATTGCCGGCTTCCCATGGCATCCTCACAGAGGAATAGAAACTGTAACCTATATGTTAAATGGAGAAGTTCAGCATGAAGATAGTATGGGTAACAAAGGAGTGATAAAGGGAGGTGATGTTCAATGGATGACTGCAGGCAGCGGCATAGTTCATCAGGAGATGCCTAAAGTCACAGACGGGCTTATGAAGGGGTTCCAGCTGTGGGTAAATTTGCCGGCTGAACATAAAATGACAAACCCTGAATATCAGGATTACTCTGCAGATGAAATTCCTATTATTAAAACTGATAAAACTAAAATAAAAGTTATTGCCGGAGATTTTTCAGGTATTAAAGGTCCTGTTATTGGTAAATTTATGCAGCCCTTATATCTCGATATCGAATTGAACGTAAATTCAGTGCTTTCAATACCCCTGGAAAGCAACTATAACTCTTTTGTATATATCTATGAAGGAAAAGGATACTTTTCGGAGAATGTAAATGTTTCTGAGGGTAATCTTATAATCTTTTCAGATGGTGATTTCATAAATGTACAAACCAAAGATAAAAACATAAGGTTCATTTTGGTTGCCGGAAAACCAATTCAGGAACCTATTGCCTGGCAAGGTCCTATTGTCATGAATACCCAGGAGGAACTGAATACTGCTTTTAAAGAATTAAGGGAGGATAAATTTATTAAATAAACAGATCTATTATTCAAAGAAATAATTCTTAATTTTTACAGGTATTGAATCTGCAGTAAAAAAAAAGTAAAACTGTAAGTAGATATTGTTATGGATCCGAATTCTCTAACAATTATTGAATAATATTTAAATACTTTAAGGATTATACTATGTCTGTTTACCTATGGATTCTTATTTTTGTTATAAGTCTGGCTGTACTAATAAAATCTTCTGATATATTTGTTGGTGCTGCTGAAAAAATAGGTCTTAGTTTTGGGCTCTCAGCATTTTTAACTGGAGTTCTAATAGTGGGAGTGGGTACAAGTTTGCCGGAACTTGTTTCGTCCATTATTGCTACAACAAAAGGTGCCACAGAAATAGTTATAGGAAATGTTCTTGGTTCAAATATTACTAATATTTTTCTTGTTCTGGGTATTGCAGGGCTGATAGGAAAAAACTTTACAATTAAACACGATTTAATGAGGGTGGATATCCCATTTCTACTTTCTGCCACTCTGCTTATGTCTTTAATGATTCTGGATGGATCCTTTTCCATGATTGAAGGAATATTATGTTTACTTGCTTTTATAATCTACATTTTTTTTACTGTTATGAGCCCTGTACCGGAAACAAAATCTATAGGATTCGAAACATCTGAAAGCATTAAAGATCCGGATAAAAAGAAGAACTCATTAGTTAAAGCATTTATACTGGTTATTTTAAGTTCTGCCGGAATTTTTATAGGTGCAAAATTTACTGTAGATTCTGTAATTGCTATATCCAGTATACTGGGAATTGCAACAGATATTATTGCACTGACTGCTATAGCCCTTGGAACATCACTACCGGAAGTTCTTGTTACTATTTCGGCCTCAAAAAGAGGGAACCCCGAAATGGCTGTGGGAAATATTATAGGTTCTAATATATTTAATGGTCTTGTTGTAATGGGCATACCATCTCTTATTGCACCTCTCCATATTCCCCATAGTATAATAATTTTCTCCCTTCCAACCCTGATAGCTGCAGTTCTTATCTACTCATTTATGGTTCATGACAAAAAAATAAATCAACTGGAAGGTGGTACTTTGCTAATATTTTATTTTTATTTTGTAGGGAGAATTCTTGGTATAATGGGATAATAAAAAATTATGATAAATATACAAAGTCTTTCAAAGACTAACACCAAAAATATTTTTATTAAAAATTTCATTAACCTTCCTAAAAATCTATATAAAAATGAAAGTAACTGGGTTCCCTGGTTTGATATTGATATGAAACAAATTCTAACAAAGAAACATCCCTTTTTTCTTCATTCTACAGGAGAGTTTTTTCTTGCTGAAAAAGATGGAAACACTATTGGAAGAATTTGTGTAGTATCAAATATTAATTATCAAAAACAGCACAATCGTAACTGCGCACACTTTTTTTTCCTGGATGCAATAAAAGATATAGAAGTATTCAAAAAATTGTTTAATGCAGCAGGAGACTGGAGCAGACAACAGGGACAAACACTGTTGGAAGGCCCACTCTTATTTGGAGGTACCTGTGGCAGCGGTATCCTTATTGAAGGATATGAACTTTCAGCTCCTATGACAATGATGCCTTACAATTTCCCATATTATAAAGAATTCATAGATAAACTGGGATTTCAGAAATTTTTTGACACTTTTGGAGCTGATATTAGTCCCGGAAGGTTTGAGATACCCCCCAGAATTGATTCTCTTGCAGAAAAAGTAGTTAAGAGGGGAAGATTTAAAGTAATAAAATTTAAAAACAAAAAAGATATTCTGGAAAAAGCGGATAAAATTGCAGCTCTCTATAATGCGACCTTGGGTGATCATCCTGAAGATTATCCTCTTTCTGATAAAGAACTGGCCCAGGTAACAAAAGATTTAATGACAGTAGCCTCCCCAGATCTGGTTAAGATACTGGAATACGATGGAAAGATTGTAGGTTATCTTTTTGCATTTGCAGACATAAGTAATACTCTTAGGAAAAATAAAGGAAAATTGACATTACCAGGTATATTAAAACTAATTTTTGGAATGAGAAATGCTAAAAAAGTACTATTCAATGGTATGGGGATACTGCCAGAATTTCAACGCTTAGGTGGTAATGCCCTGCTCTATCATGAACTTGCAAAAACGGTAAGAAGCAGAAATTTTAAAGAAGCTGAAATTGTCCAAATAGCAGATTCCACAGAGATGATGCTTAAAGATATTCAAAATCTGGGAAGTAAAATAAATAAGATACACCGGATTTTTACTATAGATGTGAAATTATTAGTTTAATTTGCAAATTAAAAATCATTCTTTTTTGGCATCAGAATCCAGCCAACAATGTAAAGAAGTATACCTGCCCCACCTGCCAGTGTAAAAACTACTGCAGCAATTCGTACAATAGTCGAGTCAATTCCAAAATATTTTGCTATTCCACCACAGACTCCAGCTATCTTTTTATCACCGTCTGAAAGTATCAATTTTTTATCACTCATAGGAATCTCCTTTTATAGATTATATCATAATACATATATATACGTCTTGTCGATCTGCAATTTTTATGAATAATGGTTCTTATTAAAGCCTGGTCGGAAGCAAGCTTCCTGCTCGGCTATGCGACCAGAGGAGAACTTATGAAAGAGTTTACAGTTAAGGGTGTACTTGAATACTCAAGAAATATAGAACAGGAATCTTATACTTTTTACAAAGAAGCAGGTCAAAAATTAGAAGAAAATGAATTAAAAATATTGGCAGAAGAACTGGCTGTAGAAGAAATGGGACACTATAACAGATTAAATAAGCTTCTGGAAGACACAAAACTTACAGAAGAAGAGTTAAACTTAAAAATCAAAATAAAAGAATCTGATCACAACATGCTTGTATCTACGAGAAAAATACCAGATAACCCAACAGCACTATCTATACTGGAAGCTGCATACCAAAGAGAAAAAAATACCGAGAGTGTTTATAGAACTCTTATATCTATTACCGACCTAAGCAATGACCTTATTGAAACATTTACAGATCTGGTAAATCAGGAAAAAGGTCATGCCAATAGAATTGAAAGTATAATGAAAAAATATAAATAGTTGTTTCGATCACTTCGATACACGACTTCGTCGCACTCAGTGACCGAAGAGGAGCAAAAACACTCAGCAACCGGTATTACCGATATACAGTTCCCTGAGTGTTTTTCTAATTTGTGGAAATGCTTCTGTTTCAAAAATAACACAAAGCAAAATGTACTTCGACAAGCTCAGTAACCATATCGAAGGGATATTATTTTAAATATTCCACGGCTGCTTTTTCTATAGGAAGTCCTTTATGATATCGATCATAAAATTTTTGAAATCCTACAACATCTATTGGATCTGGTTTTACTGCTTGTCCATTATTACCTGAAAAGACCTTTTTCAAAAAATCAGGTAAAGATTCTTCCCTGTTATCCCGAACCATATATGAAGCAAGAACAGCTATTCCCCAGGAACCACCTTCCCCAGCTGTTTCAAGGACCGAAACCGGGGTATTTACAGCAGCTGCCATAATCTTTAATCCAACTTCTGATGTTTTAAAAAAACCACCATGTCCCATAATCTCATCAACTTTTACATTTTCTTCATCCATTAAAACATTCAATCCTGTCCTAAGGGCACAGAGTGAAGTAAATAACTGTGTTCTTATAAAATTTTCCAAAGTAAACCGGCTTTCAGGGGAGCGCACAAACAAAGGCCTTCCTTCATCAAACCCTGTCAAATGTTCTCCTGATACATATCCATAAGATAAAAGACCTCCACAATCAGGATCCCCCTTAAGAGCCAGCCCAAGAAGGGTATCATACAGGTCTGATGTTGATACATTCATCCCTAAAGCTGCTGCTGCCTGCCCAAAAAGTGATATCCAGGCGTCGTAGTCGGAAGTACAATTATTTGAATGAACCATACCAACAAGGCTGCCATCAGGTGTAGTTACAAGATCAATTTCCGAATGTACCCTGGATAGTTCTTTCTCCAGTACAAGCATTGCAAATACTGATGTTCCTGCCGAAATATTACCTGTTCGTTTGGAAACACTATTGGTGGCAACCATTCCTGTTCCCGCATCACCTTCTGGAGGACAAAGTGGAATACCATTCTCCAGATTACTGGAAGGATCAAGAAGAAGAGCTCCTTCTGCAGTTAACGATCCTCCATTTTCTCCGGCAACAAGAACTTTAGGAAGGATGTTCTTCAAATTCCAGTTAAAATTTTCATCTCTGTAGGAATTATCAAATTTCTCAATCATTGCAGAGTTGAAATCTTTAGATGCAAGGTCTATCGGAAACATACCCGAAGCTTCGCCAATTCCAATAACCTTTTGCCCTGTTAGTTTCCAGTGAACATACCCAGCTAATGTAGTTATGTAATTAATATCCTTCACATGATCTTCTTTTTTTAAAATTGACTGATATAAATGAGCAATACTCCATCGTTGGGGAATAGGATAGCCAAATAAATTTGTAAGTTCTTTTGAAGCAGTTCCAGTAAAATTATTTCGCCATGTTCTAAAAGGTGTTAACTGATTGCCCGCTTTATCAAAAACCAGATAACCATGCATCATTCCGCTGATACCAATAGCCTTAACTTTTGTAAGCTTCACTCCATATTTATTCTTAATATCCTCTAGCAAACTGGAATAACTGGATTTAACACCTTCCCAGACTTCATCCAGAGAATAGGTCCAAACACCATCCAGCAGATTATTTTCCCAGGTAAATCCTCCTGATGCTATAGGATTGTTATCAAGATCTATTAATACTGCTTTAATTCTGGTGGATCCCATTTCTATACCAAGAATTGTATCCCCTGATTCAATCTGATCCTGTATAGTGGTGCCCATATTCCGTTTCTCCCAATTTAAAACTCATACTTTAATCTGACATAGTAATTATCCCATAGATTCCCCCGGGCAAGGAATTTATCAGAAGGTTCTCCGGTATTTATATCTGCTCCTGTTTCTATCTTCATTCCATCAGAAATTGTATAAGAAATCCTTGGAGCCAGATATACATTCGGATGAATATACCCTGCATTTAATGCAAGATATAATTTGTCATGAAAGAAACTGTTATGCAGATGAATTATTGCAAATGCAATATGCTCGACGGGCTGGTTAAAATAACCATTAAACTCTTCCACCAATTCCGCTTCTACATTATTGGGATAAGAAGTCTTACCCTCGTCAAAATTAATAATATACTGATATATAATATTTAACTGGGCAAAAGTTCCCCCAGGAAGAGTTCTCATAATTTGTGAATTAAATGTAATATCAGAATTCTTTATTCCTATACTTGTTCCATCCAGATCTTCTGTCAGGTTAAAAGCAAGTTCCTCAACAAAAGCAAATCCATTAAAACTAGTTCCATAGGCTCCACCAAAAGTATGATTTCTTGTATACTCAGTTACTACATCTCCTGTGATTGGCGTAAAATCACTTAAATCAGAAATATCGAAATTGGGAGTCTGCTCCGTATAATATGCATAGTTAAGTTGAAGATCAAAACCTGCTGAAAAATGGTTGTATGCTAAAAAAAAGGAATGTGCATTATCCAGCATATAAGGATCTGCATCGAAGGAAATATTTGTGTCAATATCCGGATTAATTACCACATTTATATCATCTATGGGCTCATAATCAGGCCGGGGAAAAGGAATATAGACCAGTTGTATTGAGTTATCAAAATCCGGATAATATTGAATTTGAACCAGCAAATCGGCCCGTTTACCATCATAAGGATCATCGAGACTTAATTTAGAAGCATATTCTCCATTGATATTATTCAAAGGACTAAAAACATCCGTCATTCCCGGAGAAACAAACTTCTGCCCCAAAGAGAGATCAAAATTGCCAATAGGGATAAAAAAATACGCTTCTCTTAATATATTTTCCGGTTTTATCAGACTGGGATCACCCAGAGGGTCATAATACAGATTGGCTGATAGTTCAAAATCTACAGCATAATTAAAAAGACTCCCCGTCACAATTGGCTGAAAATAAAATCGACTCCTGATATTATCATATTCTGTTGTATATTCTATATCTCCATAATAGTCAGCAAACAAAGTACCCTGAAAATCCAGAGCAACAAGTGGTAATGAGAGAGAAATAACAAAAATCACCAAACTGATTTTTTTTAATACATAATCCATATAAACCTACCTGTTCTGTAAATATCTGGTAGTGAAATATCGATCAGGAATGGCATCTGTGGTAACATTGGAGACCTCGATAATCGATTTATGTCCAGTCTGCTTATTTTCCATCTCTATTACAGTTGGATAAATATATTGACCAAGAGTAATTGATTCTATTACACGATACTCCTTTTGAAGCTCTCCGGCAAGATCATAAAAATCTCTTCCAAACATAATAAAATCCGTTTTTCTATAATAATTAATCATATAACTTACCTTATAATCCTGCCTTAATTGCAGCGTTTTTCCATATTCTTTAACCACATAACATTCAGTACCATTCAATTCCACTTCTCCAATAAGTTCCTGAATAAAATTACCTCTGTCCTTGGAGACAAAATCGCTGTATGAAAAATCACTTCCCATAAAATAACCACCACCTGAAGTAGCAAGAGCAATCCTTTTGACTCTTTTAACAGCAGGAAGATATATCCACATAACATTTTCTTCCCCATTTAAGAAGGAATTGATTAAAAGGCCTGTATTCCTGACAGAAGGGGGATAATCAAAAAGAAATACCCTACTGATAAGATTTTCATTTACTATTTTTTGATAGGCGTCCGCCTTTATTTCTCTAACATCACCATTTGCAGAAATAAGTTTAATTGTAAGAGAAGATCCCAGATTGGGAATAAATGATACAATTTCATAGTTATCAAGAATTTCATCTACTGTTATTGCAGGAGCTGTAAGAATGACAGATAATAAAATTATTATGAATATAAGATAGCGCTTCATATTTAATCCTTTTTGTCTATTTTTTCCCTTTTTACTTTATAGGGAAGTATAATAATTGGAAGAAGATAAACACTTAAAAAAAACGAAACTAACAGAGATGAAAAAAGAAGTAAGCCCAGTGTTCTTGCCCCTTTAAAGGATGACAAAAAAAGAACAGAAAAGGAAAAAATTGATGTAAGAAAACTAAGAAATATTGGCTTCCCACTGTAACTGATAATATATGAAAAGCCATCCTCAACTGAATCCAGGTTACTAAGAGAATCAATAGCACCTAAAGTATGTATACTATAGTCTATAACAAGACCAATAATAATTGCCACAAATATAATACTAAAAGCATCAATTCTAATCCCAGCTAAACTAATTAAACCAAAAGAAAAAATCATACTGATAAATCCGGGAATAAGACTGAGAAGGGCTAAACTTAGTTTTTTATAAAAGATTAAAACTACTATAAAAATCATAAAGCTACCTGCAACAAATGAAAAAACCCAGTTTTTTTTAAGGGATAACTCTTCAGCTTTTAATTCACTTACCATGCCATGAACTTTTAAACTCCAGTCTTCCGGTAACATCAAGGTAATCTGATCAATCAGGTTATAAAATTCTGTTAAAGTGTCTACATTCCTGTAATAAATAAGGCCTTTGATAGAAAAAATTCGATATGAAGCATTTACAAGGGACTCATATTCCAAAGGATCCACACTTGAAGAATAATAAAGAAGGTACTGCTCTGCAACAAAAGAATTCATTCCACTATCTTTTAGTAACAAATTACTGTCACCTTCAAAATAAAAACTAAGCTGCTTAAGTACTGTTAAAAGAGAGTATGAATATCCAACAACTTTGGAACTGTCTATTAAGGTATGTATTTTATCAATTTTCAGTAGAGACTCAACGTTTAAAACCCGCTCTTCACCACCTGTATCAATCTCTATAAAATATGGAAGAGTTCCATAAAAATCTTCATTAATTATTTTATCAGCTTTTTTGATTGTACTTTCTGGAGGTAGTTGTTCAATAGGATAAGGCTCAATTTTAAGATTTGGCAAAAGGAAAAGCCCCCAGCCTATTACAACCAGTAAAAAGATATATATAAATATACGTTTTTTTATTATAAAAGAAAAAAACTGAACCTGTAATTTCTGAAATCTTGGGAGAATATCATGTTCAGATCCCTTATAATCAAAATAAGGAAGCCAAAGAAAAACACCAAAATATGTTAGCAACACACTTGCAGAAATAATACTTCCAAGTAGAAGATGACCAGATCCATTTATAAACAACAAGGAAAGAAAACCTGTCAGAGTTGAAATTGCAGTCAGAGATAAAGGAAAAACCAGCTTTCTCCTGACATGAAATTTATCTCTGTTTCCCGGGGCATAAAATATATGATAGAAATAATGAATAATGTAGTCACTTAACAGACCAAGGCTAAATATAGGAATTAACAGAATCATAGGAGAGTTTTGCACTCCCATGAATCTTACAAAACTATATGAGGCAAAAACTGATATAA
>DAOVSY010000229.1 GCA_030633365.1 Spirochaetaceae bacterium
ATGGTTTCCGGATTACCTTTATGGGTTAAAGGAAAGCATCTTGAATAAACTGTACAACTCTTTTTTTACAACCTACAGTATACTTTGCAGATTGCCAGTTATGTTTAAATTCAATGCAGATTTTTCAATGTTTGGATTCTTTTTCCCAATTATAGGCCTCCTTGTATCTGCCTTTGTGATTGGATTGTTTTCTATATTAAATCCTCTGTTAAACCAATCTGGAATTACTGTTTTTCTAATATTAATTTTTCAATATGGAGCTTTTAATCTTTTCCATTTTGATGGATTGCTGGATTGTGCAGATGCATTTTTATATAATACAACAAAAGAAAAACGCCTTATAATATTAACAGATAAAAGAACAGGTGCTTTTGCAATTTTTGCAGGTTCCTTATATATTATTTTTAAATTCTACCTCCTTACTCAGTCAATATTAATATTAAATTCAACAGATTTAAATTGGTTATGGATTCTTATTTTATTCTCATATCCACTTACAGGGAGAATTGCCGGATCTATAATGCCTGCAATTATTCCTCCTGCAGAAGACCCAGGCCTTGCAGAATTGCTAAAAGATTACTCTCTTATACTTCTTATCTTTGGAATATTACTTTCTGTTTTAGTGCCTGCTACACTAATTTTTATTACAACACCAATCTCTATTCAACTTTTAATATATCTAATTCCATTCTCAGGAGCCCTTATTGCAGGACTGGCT
This sequence comes from Spirochaetaceae bacterium, assembly GCA_030633365.1. The sequence continues at coordinate 719 of DAOVSY010000229.1, forward strand.
ATTTCCGGGATTTCCAAAAAAATGGTTGGAGGATACACAGGAGATTCTATTGGCCTTGCAATTGAGATTGGTGAGATTCTTCATCTTTTAATAATAACAGAGATTCTGGGGAGGCTATTTTGAAATCAAAACAAAAAAAGGCTCTTCCCCTTATGATCCAGGGAACATCTTCAAATGCCGGTAAAAGTATAATTGCTGCAGGATTATGCAGGATATTTTATCAGGAGGGTTATTCTGTTGCTCCTTTTAAAGCACAAAATATGTCAAATAACTCTGCCGTTACCCTCAATAGCAAGGAAATAGGAAGAGCCCAGGCTCTCCAGGCAAGAGCTTGCAACATAAATCCGGATGTAAGAATGAATCCGGTACTTTTAAAACCCTCTTCAGACAAAAAATCACAGGTAATTTTAAACGGATTACCTGTAGGGAATATGACCGTAAAAAACTGGAAAGATTTTAAGAAAAAAGCAAAAGTCGTAATAGAGGAAAATTATGACAATCTGGCATTGGAATACGAAGTAATAATTATTGAAGGTGCAGGCAGCCCTGCAGAGGTGAATCTGAAGGAAAATGATATTGTAAACATGGGGATGGCCAAATACGCCAATGCTCCTGTTATAATAATTGGTGACATCGACAGAGGAGGAGTATACGCTTCCTTTGTAGGAACCATGGTTATCTTCGAAGAGTGGGAAAGAAATCTTGTAAAAGGATTTATTGTAAATAGATTTAGAGGAGATGAAACTCTTCTAAAATCTGCTCATGACTATCTGTCTGAATATACAGGAAAACCAGTTTTAGGAATAGTACCATTTATTCAGGATCTCAATCTTCCGGAAGAAGACTCTGTATCCTTCAAAGACGGCAGTTATTTTACTTCAGAAAGTTCAGAACAGAAGTCAGATTCAGTAATAAAAATTGGGCTTATTGATCTACCCTATATCTCTAACTTTACGGATATGGATCCTTTGATGCAGGAACAGGGTGTTGAGATTACTCTTATAAAAAATCCAGAGGATTTAAAAGATAATTTTGACTGTATTATTATTCCAGGAAGTAAAAATACAAGCAGTGACCTATCCTGGTTAGAAGTAAAAGGCTTCTCTGATAAATTAAAAAAATTAATAAACTCCAGCACAACTATTGTTGGTATCTGTGGTGGGTTTCAAATGCTGGGGAATAGAATACTTGATCCTGAACATGTTGAATTATCTAAAGAATCAAATAAAGACTATATACAAGGCCTTGGGATTATTGATATTGAAACAACTTTTTATAAGTCAAAACAACTTGCACAAAAAGAACTGATTCATTCTCCTTCAGGGCATCGGATTAAAGGGTATGAAATACATCATGGAATATCCCGGCTAACAAAGGGAAAAGTAATTATAAAATCAGATGAAGGACTTATTGGGGCATCTACTCTTAACGGGAAAATCTGGGGAACATACCTCCATGGCATATTTGATGCTGATGATTTTCGACAATGGTTTCTAAATCAACTTAGAAAGAATAAGGGGCTTCCAGTATCGAATAAACCATCTCTAATCTATGATATTGACACTTACCTGGACAGACTTGCAGATGTTTTAAGGGAAAGCCTCGATATAAAACAGATAAAAACCATTATTGGTTTATAGGTGATGGTATTTGAAGAACCCATGAAAAACTATAGCCTAATCCTTATAGCCATAGCTCTTGATCTTCTCATTGGTGATCCTGTTACTCCCATTCACCCTGTACGCCTAATAGGTAACCTCATTTTAAAGATAGAAAACATACTCTACAACAGTACTTTTCCAAAAAGGTTAGCCGGTTTTATTGCTGTTAGTACTACTCTGGGAATAGTAATAATTATATTTTACTTTCTGTACAATCTCACAAGTTTTATCCCCTATGGAAAAGAAGTATTCAGTGTTCTTTTTTTCTACTCTACAATTGCAATTAAAGATCTTGCTGCTCATGGTATGAGGGTAAAAAGAGCATTGGATAACAACGACATTATGTTAGCCAGAAAATATGTTGGGATGATTCTAAGTAGGGATACTAAAAAATTAACTCAGAATAAAATAATAACAGGCACAGTTGAAAGTATTAGTGAAAACTCATCAGATTCGATAATAGCTCCAATATTCTGGGGACTCATTCTGGGACCGGTTGGTGCTCTTTCCTACAGAGTAATAAATACAATGGATGCTATGTGGGGATATAAAAACGAACGGTTTATTAATTTTGGTAGAGCTGCAGCCATACTGGATGATGTGGTAAATTTTCTACCAGCGAGGATAACAGGTGTGCTGATATGTTTAGTCTCAGGATTGAATGGGTGGGGTTCTGGAAAGGATGCGGGGAACCAGCTGATTACGGTGTGGGGGATTATGATTCGTGATCATTCAAAGACAGCCAGCCCTAATGCCGGTTATCCGGAAGCAGCTATGGCTGGAGCACTGGGGATTCAGCTGGGAGGAAAGGCATCCTACTTTGGTAAAATTATAGTAAAACCTGAAATTGGAGATAATATTAGAGATCCTGAAACTGGAGACATTACCAAATCCTTAAGAATAATTGTGATTGCAGTTATGCTGTTTATTTTTACTGCTGGTATTATTATAGCAATTAAAAAAACCGGAAGCTGATATAAAATCAATCTTCCGGTTCTTATTGAATATAGACAGATCAAAAATCTGCTCTTATATATTATTATTCGTCTCTGGCAATAAGCATTGTCTTAGGATCCAGTTTTAATGACATATCTTTTGGTTCCATATTATCATGATCTTTAATTACCTGGAAATGAACATGATCTCCCTCATATTTTAAAGTTATAAGAACATCAAGATCTTTTATCTTTTCTACTAAAACTGTAGGAACTCCAACATTGTTAAAAGTTGGATCCTCCCCATTTAAAGAAACACTAAACCAAAGTTCGATATTAGCTTCCTTTGCAAATGTCTTCAATTTACCAAGATCTTCCTGAGATGCTTCTGCAAGCTTATATCCATCAAATATTACCGAATCTGCAGGGAAATTGCCTTCTGACATCATAGCACCTAAACTTTTAAGTACCTGGTCGATAGTTGTTCCCTGACTGTTAAAATTCATAATTACTCTGTTCTTTATAATTTCATCATGAATATCTACTGCATCTTCAAGATCACGTTTCTTTGCAATTTCTTTAAAAATATCTTCATACCAGTTAATTATATGATCCACTTTTTGTGAAAAAGAAACATGAATTACATGTCTTCCTCTAAATAATTTATCAGTTGCTATATGTACAAGGCAGGCAGTTTTACCCACACCTTTCTTCGACGCAAGAACACCAATATGTCCCTTACCTAATCCGCCGTTAATCGATTTTTCAAATACCCTTAATGGGCCTCTTTCGTTTAATTCAGATCTTACCATTTATATATTCCTCCTGAAAGAACCTATTTACCAGATTCTTTTCTTCGTTTCTCTTCATAATCTTTAATGAGTTCCTCTGAAATACTCTTTGGAACTTTCCCGTATTTCAGGAACTCCATTGAAAATTCAGCCTTCCCCTGTGTAAGAGAACGAAGAGCTGTGGAGAAACCAAACATTTCACTTAAAGGAACTTCTGCATCAACACTGGAAAATGTTCCCTCATCGGCAGAACTGATAATTATTCCTCTTCGTTGATTAACTGATCCAAAAACATTTCCCTGGAACTCAGTTGGCCCCTCAATTGAAACCTTCATTATTGGTTCAAGTATTACCGGTTTTGCCCTGGTGTATGCGTCTCTAAAAGCACCTCTGGCAGCGAGCTGGAATGCCATATCTGAAGAGTCAACTGAATGAGATTGACCATCATTTATGGTTACCTTTAGACCCACAATAGGGAATCCTATTAATGTTCCCTTATCAAGAGATGATTTAAACCCCTTATCACAAGCAGGAATATATTCTGTTGGAATAGATCCACCCTTAATTTTATTAACAAATTCATATTCACCCTCTTCCTGGGGCTCAACAAATCCAGCAATTCTACCATACTGTCCCGATCCACCAGACTGCTTTTTATGAGTATAGTTAAACTCAGCCATTTTACTAATAGCTTCCCGATATGCTACCTGGGGTTTACCAATTTCAACCTCAGCTTCATATTCCCGTTTCATTCGTTCAACATAAACTTCAAGATGAAGTTCACCCATTCCCTGTATAATGGTCTGGTTTGATTCAGGATCAACAAAAGTTCTAAAAGTAGGATCTTCTTTAGTAAACCTGTTTAAGGCTTTCCCCATATTATCAGCAGCTTTTTTATCCTTTGGTTCAATTGAAAGACTTATAACAGGTGCCGGAACAAACATACTAGTCATAGAATAATTAAGTCCAGTCTGAACAAATGTATCACCGGAAGCACATTCCACACCAAAAAGAGCTGCAATATCTCCACATTCAGCATCAGTAATATCTTCCATATGATCCGCATGCATCTTAATCAGCCTACCAACCTTAAACTTCTTCCTGCTTCTTGTATTGTACAGCTCACTACCTTTTTTAATATGCCCCTG
>DAOVSY010000640.1 GCA_030633365.1 Spirochaetaceae bacterium
CCAACGGCCATAGTTAAAATGCCCAGGCCGGGAAATGTACAAATCCACCAGGAATTAAAATTTTTCATACCTGCAGAAATCATAGCACCCCATTCAGGATCCGGCGGGGGAGTTCCCAGACCCAAAAAACTAAGAGTTGCAAAAAATAAAATTTGATTACCAATATCCAAAGTTGCAACTATAAGGACAGATCCAATGGTATTTGGTAGAATTTGATGAACTAATATTCTAAAATTAGAACTTCCTATTGCTCTTGCAGATTCAATATAATCATTTTCTTTTATAGAAATTACAACACTTCTCATTATTCGTGCATAGGTCGGCCATGCAACAATTACCAGGGCAAAAAGAGTATTGTATAAGCTTGCACCCAATACTGCACCAATAGTCATGGCAAGGATTAAAGCCGGGAAAGCCAGAATCATCTCTGCAAAACGCATCATTGCATCATCTACAACGCCACCGACATAGCCGGCAATTCCTCCATAAATACTTCCCAGTATTGTTGCTAAAACTACAGTTATTAAACCGGCAATGATTGAGATTTTTGATCCCACTATCACTCTGCTAAATACATCTCTTCCCAGGCTGTCTGTTCCAAAGAAATGGTCGCCATCAGGTGCCTGGAGCCGGATTGAAATGTCCTGGGCAAGAGGATCCTGTGGGGATAATTGATTTGAAAAAACAGCTATAAATATCCAGATAGTACATATAGTAATACCAATAGCAAAGAATAAATTTGTTCGAAAAAGATTTAAGAACTTTTTCATCGGCCGGACCTCACTCTGGGATCAATGACACCATATAAAATATCGATAATAATATTAATGACAGCATAATTAGCTGCTATTAAAAGAGAAACTCCAATAATTGCAGGAAAATCAAGTCCAAGAACGGACTGATATGCAAATTGCCCCACTCCAGGCCAGGCAAATATTTTTTCTACTACAACCATCCCACCCAGAAGGTTTCCGAAACCAACCCCAATAACAGTTAGAACAGGAATAGCTGCATTTCCCAACGCATGGGTGACCATAATTCCTCTACGGTTTAACCCTTTAGCCTTTGCTGTTCTTATATAGTCTGTTGAAAGTGTTTCCAATAAACTGGATCGTGTTGTTCTGGTAATAAGACCCATAGTAAAAGATCCAAGCACAATTGCTGGTAAAACAAGATGTGCAAAAGCATCTTTTACAGCTTTTATATTTCCTGTCAGCAGACCGTCTAATACATACATCCCTGTAATATGGTCTGGTGGAGATACTCGAATGCTTAATCTTCCTATTCCAGGAGCCCAGCCAAGTTTTGAATAAAAAATAAATAACATTATTATAGCAAACCAGAAACTTGGAATTGAAACTCCGGTTACAGAAATAGCTCTAAGTGATTGATCCAGAATACTATTTCTTTTTGTTGCGGAAATAATACCAAAGAGGATTCCCAGTATTGATGCAAATAATATGGAAAAAAAGGCAAGCTCCATAGTTGCCGGAAAAGTTCTCTTTAACTC
>DAOVSY010000072.1 GCA_030633365.1 Spirochaetaceae bacterium
AAGCCGTGGCGGCAGAAAACAAAATAGATCTCTCTGGGTTTACTCTTGTTGATCCATCTGACTCAGATCTGCTTCAGGAGTTTACAGAGGAATATTATGAACTTAGAAAACATAAGAAAATTTCTATGGGTCTGGCTGAAAAAATAATAAAATCGCCTCTCTCCTGGGGAGCAATGATGTTGAGAAAGGGGATTGTAGATGGTATGGTTGCAGGTGCCCACAATTCTTCCGGGAATGTTCTTATAGCGGCGTTTACAATAATAAAGACAAAACCAGGCATAAAAACAGCTTCATCCAGCTTCATAATGAGTATGGAGGATACAAAGTGGGGTGTAGACGGGAATATGATATTTTCTGATTGTGCTACAGTAATAGATCCAAGTGCAGAAGAACTGGCGGAAATAGCTATTGCATCTTCAGAAACATGTAAAATATTCCTTGGAGCAGAACCTGTTACCGCAATGCTCTCATTTTCTACTAAAGGATCATCAAAACATCAGAATATTGATAAAGTTAAGGAAGCACTTGCACTGGCAAAAGAAAAAAGACCCGATCTTAATATTGATGGAGAACTTCAGCTGGATGCAGCGATTATTGGGAGTATAGGAGAGAAAAAGGCTCCTGGTTCAAAGGTTGCCGGAAAAGCAAATGTTCTAATTTTTCCGGATCTGCAGTCAGGTAACATTGGATACAAGTTAACTCAAAGACTTGCCGGTGCAGATGCATGGGGACCAGTCCTTCAGGGCTTTTCAAAACCAATAAGCGATCTTTCCAGAGGATGCAGTATAGAAGATATTGTTGTTACATCTGCCATGACTCTTATTCAGGCGTGATTACCGTAGGGGCACGGCGTGCCGTGCCCTTACATCTACTACTTTAATTTATTAAGTGCGTTTTTGGCTTCACGTTTAACTGAGTTTTCCCAGGAATCTGAATATTCAACATTTTTTAATTGCTCAAATCCCAGAGGGTTCCCAGTATTTCCTATAGCCATAATGGAAGATTTAGATATTCTTAAATCAATAACTCTTCCACTCTCTTTTCTGTCTGTAAGATAGGCCAGAAATTCTGTCTGTGCTTTTAAACTTGCATCACTTGAGAAAGTTCCAAATGATTGAAATAAATTAACCATTTCATCAATATCAAAAAGCCTGTCAGTTCTGTAAAGAACAAGCATTCTATTCATATATGAAATAGCTTCCTCTGGTTTAACAGTTACTGATTCCAGAACATTCAGTGCAAGAACACGAAGGCTTTTCAGCTGTGTTTTTTCTGTAGGATTTACAGGGGAAGCCTTAAGACCCTCTTTCAAAGCAAGAACAGCAAGAGCTGCTTTATTTTCATCACTGGCTTTTGACTTAAAACCTGCATCCAGAGCAGCAAGCTTTATATCATAAGCATTACTGTCTTTCAAAATCTGCATAAGCTGCTCTGTTGGATCATCAAGGATACTCAACATTGATTCACCAGCTTTTGCCCGTACACCGCTTCGGGAGGAATACCATCCTGTAGAAGCAAAAAACAGAGGAGAATAACTCATAGGCTGTTTTAGTCGTTCCAAAGCTATTACCAGAGAAAAAGCAACTATCTCATTTTTTCTCTGATCCTGAATATCACCTAGATTAAAATTTAGATTTCGAAGTAACAGATTCAACTCATTGGTATACTGCCTTGCTCCAACCTTACCAAGGGCAATTATAGCTTCCCCCTTTAAAAAAGGTTCATCTACTGCCTGTACCATCTGCCAGATATATGGGGCTGCCTCATTAGCTTTTAAGCGCCCCAATTCTTTAACTATCATTTTTGTATAATCTGCTGTTTTCTGTCTGGCAGTAACATCACCTGCATCTTCAAGACTTCCGACCTGTTCTTCAAGAGCTTCCATTAATACAGGAATCATATCCCGATTATGCTGCTCGACAATATTTGACATTATATTTGACTTCTGGGATAAGCTGCCTGCTTTTCTGAATAATCTGGTCCAGACTGCAGAAACTTCATTTGCAGGAACAGCAGAAGCTATTAAAAGAAGTACAAGAATTATTGATATAATTTTAATTTTTTTATTTTTCATAACTTATCTCTTCCCGGCTCTCATATTGTGTGATCAAACGTTCCTGAACATTATCACCAGCATCCATAAATACCGTTTCGACAGAATTACCAAACTGATCATTTTTATACATAATCTTTCTTAAAACAGAGCCGTTTTCCCTTTTTACCAATTCCATTACAAGAAAACCATCCTTATATTCAAAAGATCTTGAATCCTGAATTGTTCCACCAAAATTAAAATGATTATTCTCCAATAACATTCCATTATTATCATAAACAAGATCAAAGTATTCTTCCAACTCACCACCTGGGCTCAAGCTGTCAATTTTAATAAGACTGGAATCACTATAACTATATTGAGTTATACTTAGAAGAGTTCCGTTTTCATTAAAAACCTTCCAACTGGATTTCATCCCATTTTTATACTCATAGTCAGATATAGACTGCAAAACATCTTTACTATCAAATTTTTCCTTTTTGAGAACATTCCCCTGCATATCAAATATGTTTGTTTCATAAGAAAGAAGAGTTCCTGCAGCATCAAATGTAGTTCTTTTACTGGATTCAGTACCAAAATATTCAGATACAACATATTGCTCCAGAGAATCATCAGAATTAAATAATTCCTCTTTTAATAAATGAACACCTCCATCGCTATAAGTGAAAACACGATACTCATCTTTAACTCCATCTCCAAAATATGATTCATCCTTAACAGGATAGAAAACAGTTGTTACTATCTTAACTGGTTCTTTTTTTACTTTTTCGCTTACAGTTTCTTCAGTTACAGATTTCTCTGTAACCGTTTCCATCTCTGAAATGGAAGGACTTGATGCACAGCCAACTAAAAAAACTGCAGTAATAACTAATACTAAAGGTGTAAATTTCATTTAAATCTCCTTTGGTTGCTGAGATCGTTCCTCATCGCTTCGCTCTTCCGGTACGACTCATTGGCGAGCAGCAAACTTGTTTGCGACCAGCCTTTGGTTGCATAGGCGAGCAGCAAACTTGTTTGCGACCAGCCTTAGGTGGCATAGGAAAGCAGTGAGCTCGCGAACGACCAACCTTAAAATACTAATATGGATTATTATAAATAATATTTCAAATTGCAACTAACTTTGTTACTATTTTATTAAACTATTCAGATACTGAACAAATTTTACTATATCTTTTACAGGAATATTTTCTCCTCTGTCATTGGGAAGTATCCCGGTCTGTGACAATGCTTTTTCTACAATATTCCAGGGAACATTAATCCCTGTCCATCCTCGTGACAAATTATTTTTAATTGTCTTTCTTCTTGATTGAAATAAATCTCTTATTATTTTGAAATATAAATGTGAACTGACATCTTTATATAAATTGTGCGGCTTTAACTCCAGGATAGTGGAAGTAACATCCGGTGAAGGATAAAATGAACCGGATTTTAAATCCCCCATAGTACGAACAGTAAATGCATACTGGCAAAGCATTGAAAATGATGAATAATTTTTTGAACCTGGAGGAGAAATCATTCTCTGACCCATCTCTTTTTGAACAGTTATAACCATAGATTCAGGAATGCAGTCATTTTCAATTAAACTTGCTATTATTGCTGATGCAGAATTATAAGGTAAATTACCAAGAATTTTATCGGGTTTCCCATCACTTAAAGCAAAACCAGTCCATGTTTTAACAAAATCACCTGAAATTATTTTAAATCCAGAGTTATGCCCAAAAGCTTGTTCCAGATATTTAATAAAACCATAATCAATCTCAAACACAGTGAGTGAATCTGTCAGATCAAGCAGCATGTGAGTCATTGCTCCAAGTCCCGGGCCAATTTCCCATATATTAGACTTTGCATCAATGTCCAGAATATCAATTATTTTTGACCTGGCACCTTTTGATATAAGAAAATTCTGACCAAAACGCTTTGACATATTTAGACCATTAGCGTCCAGTACAGATTTAATATCTGATACAGAATCATAGTTTTGTATTAATTTCATAACTGAAAGGAGAGTACTCCAGAAAATAATAAATCGTCAAGACTAGTTACTTAATAGCTATTGTAAAAAATCCACAACGTAAAAGCCTCCTTAAGGAAAAAATGGGAAATTAGAGAAAATATCAGCAGATATTTCAACAGCAATATAGAGATATTCCATTATCCAAAAAAGTATTCTCTGCACTGTCCATGGCATGGGCAGTAAAGTAATAATACCCATCCATATAAACAAGGTTATAATTGGAACCAAAATTATTCCGGAAATTATCCCGACAGGATAAATTACACCAAAAGAATAAAGTACAAGAGGAGCTGTAAATAATTGTGCAGAAAAGGAAGCAGCCAAAATACCCCGTATTCCAGGAGGAATAAAACCCGGCAGTATTCGACTAACATTTTCACTGCAAAGAATAATTCCGCCAAGGGCAAGATAGGATAGTTGAAATGAAAGTTCATAGGCACTTCCAGAATCAATTGTAACCTGAATTAAAAAGCAAATTATAAGAACATGAAAAATATTAACTTTTATTCCATAAATACCAAATAACCCAAGCAGAAAAAATAAAATTAAAGCCCTGATTAACGAAGGACCAGCTGATACCAGTAATACATAGAAAAATATAATAACCATTGTAAAAATAAAACTCAATCTTCGCCCAATAAATATTGTTGATAATAACATTACACCAAAAGATATTATTCCCAGATGCATACCTGAAAGTGCCAGAATGTGAGAAGCCCCTGCTTGTCTTAAAGAAGTAAATAGTTCCCCTTTTGGATTTTCCTTAATTCCGGTAAATAACGCAGAAAATAATATAGAGGAGTCGGGGTGCATACGTCTAATACGGAGCTTAAGATAATCGAGAATTTCTGCTCTTAATTTCAGAATATCAGCTGTAAAGGTATTATCCCAATCTGACAGCTTTATATTTTTATGATCTATAAAAATAATAGAACTATAATTCTGTAGAATATTTCTTTTTTGAATACTGATAATCTGCCCCTTGTATAAATTAATGTTAGAGGCAACAGTCATTTGTCCGGAAGCGCTTGTAATAGTTGAATTTATATCCTTTGCAGACAAAAGATTAATAGAAAAAACAGATTTACCTCCTCCTATTTCTCTGGAATCCTCCAGTACTCTTGCAGTAATTCCTGTAACAGCTTTTAAAGTCTGTCCAGGTATAATTTCCTCCTGGTTTTGAGCATTTATAACAAAAAGGCAAATCAGTAAGGAAATAAAAATCATAATGAAAAATTTATTTATATTTTTGAGAATTCGGTCATCGAAAATTGATAAAACAATACTTACTGCTGCAAATATTATCCCGGGAATAAGAATTAATTTAGAATGGAGACCATATGGAACAGCTATATATAGTGTAAGAAGCAGAGGTAAAAGCAGTGTAAAATCATATAATTTTTCTAAGGGCAGAAAATCAGATTTATCTACTTTTAAGATTATTAAGAGCCTCTCGGGCTGCTCTTTTTACTGAAACAGGGTAATCCAGATAACCGGAATACAGTAAATCGTCAAAAGCAACGCTATCACCAATAATACCTATATTACTCATTACTGCCAGTGAAATTTGCAAATCTGTTCCCTGCCCATTTTCCATATAAGAGTTCATAAACTCTAAGTATAGGGTTAAACGCTCTGCTGCTTCATGAGTACCTATAGCTCCAAGGCAGGAAATAGCTTCAAGAACACTGGATTTAGGTGAAATCCCCTGCTCAAACTCCATAATAACCAAATTAAAATGTTCAATAATAAGTGCAGATGCATCTGCCCATTTCAGTTGAGTTAACTGCCTGATAGCACTGAACCTTAGTTCACGTATCAATTGCTCATCATTGGAATCATCAACTTTGATAATTAGTCCAATATCAAGAGCCATTTTGTATAAGCCGCCTTTCTCTTCAATAGGCATTTCTGAATCTTCTATAGCAAGATTGAGAGCTGAAAGTTTATCAGTAGGAACACTGCTTTTAATTACTTCTACCAAAGACTGACTATAACTTCCATCTAAATTTTTTAAAGCCTGATTTGCTTTATAAGTAATATCATCTGAATATTTAGCAGAACCGGTGCTAAATACAATAGGAAATGAAGAACTGTCTCCCAGATCACCTAAAGTTACAACTGCTTCTGCAACAACTTGTACAGGAACTGCCAGCCCGGATCTAAAATTTCCATTCTGTAATTTCAACCATTTGTTAAGATCTGCAATAACTAATTTATCAGGAGTTATATTTCCAAGAGCACCTAATATTTCAACCTGTACCTGCTTATCTCCATAGCTGTTGAATAATTGCCAGAGTACCGGTGCCGATTCATTATATCCATTTATACCAGAAAGCCTGACAGTTAATATAGTTAATTCTCTGGCAGCAATATCAGATGCAAGGTTTTTAGAATTATCAAGAATAAATTCCAAAGCCTCTCCATATAGCGGTCCCATATTTACTTCAGGATACTCTGCTGAATTTTGAAGAACCTGTATTTTGGTAGATAATGACCCTCTGGCAAAATTCTTCTGCATAGCGGAGAGAATAGAATTTGAGTCCTCTGCATTTATAAATATAGAAATAATTAAAAGCAGTGTCAGACCAAAAATATATTTTTTTATGCTTCTACTCATAATAAAACTACCATCCTTCAAGCACCCCGGAAGCATCTTTTATATTTTTTGAGCTTCTTTCACCAAATAAATTATATACATAAGCCAGAATTCTGGTTTTTATTCTGTTTGACAGAGGAACAGATTGAATATGAATAATTGAGGTGTTTTTATTTTGCTGAAAACTTACACCTTTTACAACACCACACATTACAAGCCTAGAATCTGACAGCATAAATTGAATTTTAACATTCATACCAACTTTACCACGGCCACCAATTAATAATGCTGCACCATCTTCCGATATATCCTGAAGCCGGCATCTTATACCTCTTCTGTCTTCCAGATCATCAGAAGCCTGGGCTATTACTTTCAAAGGGAAAAGTTCTGCAGGATGGTTAAGGTCTGCACGGACAGAGCTTCTTTTCTGACTGCGAATAATTGAATCTGAATGGGAAATATAAAGGATGGGAACCTTTCGGTCCATATGATCTTCCACCACCCTGGATTCAAAAACATAACCGGCATCATCTTTTCGCCAGAAATAAATATGCAGTTTTTCACCCTTAAACTCATATCCCTGGGGCAATTTAGGACCTTCAGGGTAAGTTATTGCAACATATCTACGCTGATTTTCAACGACCTGGGATACATAAACACCTAAACCTGGTATTGATATTTTTAAATACTGCATTTTAGTAATTTTTCTGGTTGTCTTTAAACCAATGACATATTTGGGTAATTTTAATTCAACAGTTTTTCTAAAATTAAAAAGTTTGGATAAAAACTCCATATTATTGATCTCATTCAGAACACCCTCAGATTTAAACCTGATTATTGTTCCCCGGAGCGAACGATCCAGCTGCTTGATTGACCAAAACAGTGATGTAGGATTTTTCAATCTTCCTTCTACAGCAACTTTTCTAAGTAAATTTACTTCATTAAATGAAAACCCTGCTTCTTTTCCTTTTGCATAAAAATGTACCCAGGGAAAGGATCCACCACCAGCTCTTCTGAGTAGAAAAATCAGGGTAATGACAATAAGCAGCAGTACAAACAGTAATATCATTGGAACCATAATTGTATTAGTAAGACCCTTTTTCTTATTTTTTTCTTCTTTTCATATAAACTTACAGTTTACAATACTATATTATTATATATGATACAGCACTATGGAGCAAAATAAAACATGTTTTTTTGGCAGATAATAAAAAAAATTGAGTTTGAAGATAAAAAAGAGCCTATTATTCTGTTTATGGTCTTTTTTTTACCTGGGTTTTTAAGTCAGTCACAAGTTGTTGATGGAACTGTTTTTAACTCAGTCTGGTTTAATTTAATCTATTTAATTACTGTAATCCCCCAGATATTACTTGTTCTCTACCTTATAGAAAAAAAACCTGTTGAAAAAAAATATCTTTATGGTATTACAAAAATTAAACATAAAGATCTTTTTTACAGCCTGTTATATTTTGCAGGTATTATGATAATTGTACTTGGTACAGGTATGGTTTCTTTTATTATTTCAAGTATTGGAAATAATACAAACACAGTAATGCCATTATGGCAGTTTGATAATAAAATTATTTTTCCACTTATTTTTATTACCTGTATGGCTACCGGATATAGTGAAGAACTTTTTTTCAGGGCTTATCTGTTAAGTGAATTTGATTCACCAGGAAAAGAAAAGTATATAATTACAGGAACATCTCTAATTTTTGCACTTGGTCATGTATATCAGGGGTTAGCTGGATTTTTGGGCACATTTGCCATAGGTATTTTTCTGGCATCAATTTTTATAAAAAAGAGGAAAATACATACAATTGCAATTGCACATGGATTGTATAATTTTACTGTACTTATGATTAGCACCATTCAATTTTAAACTGTCGGTATTTTAATATCTCATTTATTATGTAATAAATACTTGATTCTTACCCTATATATATTTATCTTGCATATATGAAAAAGATAATAATCGTAGTAAGCCTTATGGCTATAATAGTCGCTTTGGTTCCTGCTCAGGATGTACCACCAATGTCAGCTCTTCAGGAAAAACTTTGGAAAGCAGGTTTTGGAGTTCCACAGCAAGTAATGGATGCACCTGATTTCACAGCAGAGAACCTTGATGGAAAGCAAATAAGTTTAAGCTCACAAAAAGGTAAAGTTATTTTACTTAACCTTTGGGCAACATGGTGTCCGCCATGCAGGGCAGAAATGCCGTCTATGGAAAGACTTTATCAAAAATTAAAAGATACAAATTTTACAATTCTTGCAGTTTCAACCCCTACTCCTCCAAAAGAAACAAGAGAAAAAATAGTAGATTTTATAAATGAATATAAATATACCTTTCCTGTACTTATTGATGACTCTCAGGAGATTTCATATCAATACGGATCTGGAAGTATACCAACTTCATGGATAATTGATGCAGAGGGTAAGGTTCTTGCAAGATTTGTAGGAGCAATGGAATGGGATTCGGAATTAATGCTTGAAGTATTTGAGGAACTCATTCCCTGATTATGAAAAAACTGCTGATATTCCTGTTTATTAGTATATCCATTTTATTCAGCACATTAGCTTTATTCCCGGAAGAGAATATCAAAGTTAATGCCAGTATAAGTCCTTCTGAGCTTATTCCAGGAGAAGAGGGAATACTATCTGTTACATTTGAAATAGCTGAAGGTTTCCATCAAACAAGATCAGATGACTTTTTCTTTATCTCTTTTGAAAACAATGCATGGTTCCCTATGGGTGATATATTATATCCGGTCGGCATAATAAAAGATGAACTGGAAAATTTTTATGGATCAGTAACTCTTCAAGCCCCATTCATAGTGTCTGAAAATATCCCTTCTGGGAACCAGACTGCAAAAATAAAAGCTGCCTGGCAAATTTGTGATGAAGAAGGCGTATGTTTTTTCCCGGAAGAAATAATTATTGATGTTCCTGTACAAGTTAGTGGAAACAATACTGCTGACAGTCAATCGCTTATAACACTTCTAAAATTCCTTATTTTTGCATTTTTAGGAGGACTTCTTTTAAATGTAATGCCTTGTGTACTACCTATTCTCTCAATGCGGGCTTTAAATTTGGTAAGACAAAGCCAAAATGACCGCAAAAGTATTTTTATAGGATCCCTGCTATATGGTGCTGGTGTACTTGCGTCACTGCTTATTCTTGCAGTTATAGTAATTGTTTTACAAGTGACAGGACAGCTTGTAGGATGGGGTTTTCAGTTCCAAAATCCAATTTTTGTTATGAGTCTTATTACAATAATATTTGTATTTGCCCTTTCTTTATTTGATATTTTTATTATTAATGCTCCAGGCATGAATAAAATGGCAGCGGCATCCAATAAACAAGGATGGGTAGGTTCTTTTTTTAATGGTATTTTTGCTGTACTCCTGGCAACTCCATGTACAGCACCATTTTTAGGAACTGCCCTTGGCTTTGCCTTCAGTCAGCCTCCATTATTTATACTCAGCAGTTTTACAGCAATAGGTATTGGTTTTGCCCTGCCCTTTATTTTGATTGGTATTTGGCCTAAGTTAATTCAATCCTTACCAAAACCGGGCCCCTGGATGGACACATTTAAAGAGATAATGGGCTTTCTTCTCTTTGGAACAGTTTTGTATCTGTTCAGTTCTTTAAGATTTCAAATAAGTTCTGACTCTCTATTTAAATTTTTAATATTTCTTACTTTAACTGCTTTTATTGCCTGGTTTTATGGAAAATTAAGTAAACCAGGATCAAAATTCCCCTCTGCATTTTTAGCTTTAATAATTGCATTGATTCTAATTGCTGCATCAGCTTACTATTTTATAGATACAAAACAGGATTCTCCTGATTCGGGGCAATCCCTTCTAAGAGATGGCTGGGAAGAATTTAACCCTGCAGCTATAGAACAATACAGGGCTGAAGGGAAAGGAATTTTCCTTGCCTTTGGAGCAAAATGGTGTTCTGTATGTAAAATTAATGAAAGCAGAGTTCTTTTTACAGATAAAGGCGATCTATTTTTTGATGAACGATCTGTAATTAGAATGAAAGGTGATTATACAAATAAAGATCCGGTAATTGACGAATGGATAAAAATGTTTGGTAAAGCAGGT
>DAOVSY010000209.1 GCA_030633365.1 Spirochaetaceae bacterium
GCAAGCCAGCCATATCCAAATGAATTATCATAACTTAGATCTGTAATAACAGCATATTCACCCGCCGGAGCAAGATCTTTTGCAATGTTACCTTCAAAGGCTGTTAGATTACCTGCATTCCAGTTTACCCCGCCTCCTCCATAAACCTCAAAAAAAACAGGTCCCAGAGGGAGAGTTCCTTTAAGCATGGCATAACCCATAAAAGAATCACCCATAAACCATGGTCTTGTACTTTTAACAGAAGCTCCTTCTACCATGTAACCCTGAATTTTATTATAACTAAAACCAATAGGCAAACTTAACATACCGCCAAGTCCAATACTTGTGGAAAGACCATTCTCTACAGAAATAGTACCACCATTCCCTTCATAAAATGATTCCGGAAAGAAAAGAGAAAACCCTGTACCAGCTTCAGCTGCATAAAGTCCTGTACCACAACTAAATATTATTAGGACAAATAAAACTAATTTCTTCATACTATAACTCCTTAGGTTGCTGAGATCGTTCCTCATCGCTTCGCTCTTCCGGTACGACTCATAGGCGAGCAGGAAGCTTGCTTCCGACCAGCCTTAGGTTGCTGAGATCGTTCCTCATCGCTTCGCTCTTCCGGTACGACTCATTGCCGAACAGCCTATAATAAATTAGATACTATTAAAGTATAGTGTAATTAAATTTGAAATGATAGGAATTGCATAGAATATTTAAAAAATCAGTTAATTTATCGGTTATTGACCGACAAATTACTCTAAACCTATTGACTCATTTATCAAGTAGAAATAATCTAAGTGTATTATGCAGAAAAGCAAACAGGACTACTCAAATATTGATAATAAACAGAGAATAATTGATACTGCCACAAAACTTTTTATAAGACAGGGAGCTCATAATACCAGTCTCGCAGATATAGCCAAAGAACTTGGCATAAGTAAAGGAACTCTCTACTACTATTATTCTTCAAAATCAGATTTAATATTTGATGTAACTGATATTTATATGAAAAGATTAAGTGCAAAGCTTCTAAACTGGATTAAGGGACATGACAGTAGAAAACAACCTGCAGAAATAATATCTGTTGTATTTAAAACTATGTTTAAAACTACATCCCGGGGAAAACTTCATATTTACCTTATTTATGAGGCAATAACCCATAACGACGCTCTAAAAGAGAGAATAAATCTTGCATATTCAAAATGGCAGGGAATGCTGGAAGAAGGACTTAGTAAGATTCTTTCCGATAAAAAAGATCCTGCTATAATTGCTGAAATTATTTTAACAATGATAACAGGGGGAGTAGTTCACTCGGCTCTGGGTATAAAAATGAGCCCTATGAATGAAGTTCTTCCCCCTATTGTAGAATAGAAACTGAAGCTGATTTTTAAATTAGGCCTCGACCTAAGCTTCTGTTCCTGTTGCAGCAAGAAGTTCTTTTTCAATAACTTCAATAAATGATTCTTTTGGAAGAGCACCTGCAGCCATCTGAGGTTTACCATCTACAGGAATAAATAGAAGTGAAGGAATACTTTGTATTCCAAAAGCACCTGCAAGTTCCTGCTGAGCTTCAGTATCAACTTTGAAGAAATTAACCTTTCCCTCATATTCTGTTGAAAGTTCTTCAATAATTGGTGCTACCATTTTACAAGGCTGACACCAGTCTGCATAAAAATCAATAACTGCTGGAAGTTTACCTTCAAATTTCCATTCTTTATTATTTTCGAAATCAAAAATTTCTTTTAAAAATTTATCTTTAGTAAGTTGTGTTGCCATCTTATTCTCCTTAGTATGCATAGGCGAGCAGCTTTGGATGCATAGCCGAGCAGGGACGAAGTCCCAACCAGGCAAACTTGTTTGCGACCAGCCTGTTCTCTTTTTCTCTTTGTATATAGAATATACTATATATGATAATTTTAATCAAGCCCTAAATCCATAATTAAATTATTTTGCATATCTCTCTATTATTGCATCCGGTTTAATAGATGCAACATAGCTATTAATCATCTCTGCCATTTTTACCTGTGTAAGATGATCAACTATCTGAGCTTCAACTTCTGCCAATGGTACAGTACTGGATGCCTCTTTAGCTGTGAGTTTTATTAAGTGATATCCAAACTGAGTTTCAACAACATCACTGACATTACCTACATTCATTGCAAAAACAGCATCTTCAAAAGATTTCACCATCTGCCCTCTTCCAAAAGCACCAAGATCACCACCATTTGTATTACTGGGTCCTTCTGAAAGTGTTCTTGCAAGATCAGAAAACTCTTCACCTGCAGCTATTCTGACTTTAATAGCATTAATTCTTTCAAGTGCATCTTTTTTTACAGATTCCTCTGCATCAGGTTCTACTGTAATAAGAATATGACTGGCTCTAACCTGCTCTGGTTTGGAAAAATACTGACTGTTTCCATTATAAAATTCCAGTGTATCTGAATCTTCAATTTTTATTAGGGGGCCGTATTTACTTGTTATATAATCTTCTACAAGTAGTGTTTTACCTATATCTGTTTTAATTTCTTCTTCTGTCATACCCTGGGCAGCCATCTGGCTCTTATATGTTGCATCGTCCGGAAACTGGCCCTTTACAGCATCCAGCTGAATATTTATTGCAGCATCATCAACCTTAAGCCCTTTTGACATTGCATCCTGATAAAGAAGCTCCTGATCAATAAGATTTTCAAGAACCTTGATCTTTAGATCAGCAAGCTGAGCATCCTGAAAATTTACACCCTGACTTGTATACTGTTGAATAATTGCCTGAACCTGGCCATTATAAGTTTTAATAGGAATTACAGTTCCATTTACCATGGCTGCAGCATCTACAGTTACATCACTAATAGGCTCTCTTTCTCCACTTACTGATGTCTCAACTGTTTCAGTAACAGATTCTTTTGATTCTTCCTTTTTTCCACCAGCAAAAAGAGCCAGGGGTAAAATTAAGAGAAAAAGCAGGAAAAATACTGTTCCTCTATTTAATTTGCTAATAATCATCGACTACTCCATATTTTAGAGACAGGCATAAAATCTGCCTTCCCATGAGTTTAGTATTGAAGGAGAATATAATGCTAAACTTATTCTAAATCCAGTAAAATTAACTAATTATTTGAATAAAATCCTAAAACAAGACGATTTGGATCCATAATTTTAAAATCTCTATCTCCCCACTCTCTTTTTTGGATTTCCTGGACAATCTCTACTCCATTTTCTTTACAAAAATCATACTGTTTATCCAGATCTTCCACCTGAATAAGTAAAACAGCATCCATTAAAGGTTCTACCTGTTTTGTAGCACTTTGAAGTACAACCATATGGCCCGAAGCAGCTTTAAATAAATATCCACTATCATTAAATCCACGATTCCAGTGATCTACTACTGGTAACTGAAGAATATCCTTATAAAACTCAATTGTCTCTTTAAACTTTTGAGTAAAAAAACTAAATCTAAATTCCATCTGATTATTGTCCATATTTTCCTCCGAATGATTATTTTACCGTATGAGACTGATATTGGCAACTAAACAAAATAGAAGTTCAATATTTTCAATTGACATTCAGACCATCCCTTAATAAAGTAATACTATGAAAATACGGTACAATGCCCCTGTTGTTTTAAATTTTGCATTAATATCTGTTCTGGTTTTATTTTTAAATCCTTTCCTGGGTGGTAATTTAATTACGGCCTGGTTTGTTGTTCCAGGACAGGGATACTTTGATACAGGGTCAGTTATCAGCTATGTACGCCTTATTTCGCATATAGCCGGGCATGTTAGCTGGGAACATCTATTGGGTAATTTTGCTATAATTCTTCTTGTGGGTCCAATTTTGGAAGAAAAATATGGATCTTTTTCCCTTCTTCTAATGATTATTATAACAGCACTGGTAACAGGAATACTAAACAGCTTTCTATTTGAGGGAGCCCTCCTTGGAGCAAGTGGTGTTGCATTTATGATGATTCTATTAGCACCTTTTACAAATACAAGACCAGGGGAAATTCCACTTACCTTTATTCTGATTATTGCTTTGTATATAGTTAAAGAAGTTTTCCAGTCTTTCCAAAGTAATGATATTGCAGAATTTGCGCACATTGCAGGAGGATTTTGCGGCAGCATATTTGGTTTTATAAAACAAAGGCACCGACTAAAAGAGCTGGAATCCATTGTAGATAATGATTAAAATTAAAAATGAGAACAGTCTTAATTGATCCACTCCTTTTTTTCTGATAAGGTGGAATTATGAAAATTGAAATCAATCATAGAGGAAATGGAGCTTGTCCCTTATGCATTAAGAATGGTAAATGTAAAATTGCCAGAGCCCTTAAAGAAGCAACAAACCCTATAAAACAATCAGATCCACTTGAGATTGTAATCTATACATGTCCTGAATTTGAGGAGACTGCTTAATCCATGATAAAAAAACTAGAATCTATAGTCGTAAAATGTGCAGAACTTGAAAAAGAGTTAGCTGACCCTGATATTATGAAAAATATGGATCATTATAAAAAAGTTATGCAGAAATACAGTCATATAAAAGAAACAACAAATCTATATGAACAATTTAAATCTATCTTAGATGAAGTTGAAGGTGCAAAGTCTCTTATAGCAGAGGAAAGTGATCCAGAAATGAAAGAGATGGCTAAGGAAGAATTAATTGGTCTGGAAGAAAAAAGTGGAAAAATAGAGCAGGAGTTAAAACTCCTTCTTGTTCCTAAAGATCCCATGGATGGGAAAAATATAATAATGGAAATACGTGCCGGTACAGGAGGGGATGAAGCAGCGCTTTTTGCGGCAGACCTTTACAGAATGTATACGCGTTTTGCAGAAACCTATAAATGGAAAACTGAAGTAATGTCTACCAACGAAATTGGCATAGGCGGATTTAAAGAAATTGCTTTTTCCATTTCAGGAAAAGAAGTCTATGGAACCCTTAGGTATGAAAGTGGTGTTCATCGTGTTCAAAGAGTGCCAGCTACTGAATCCGGAGGGAGAGTCCACACCTCTGCTGTAACAGTTGCTGTACTTCCGGAAGCAGAAGAAACAGACATACAGATTAAAAATGAAGAGATAAAGATAGATGTTTACAGATCATCAGGGCCCGGAGGGCAAAGTGTAAATACTACAGATTCTGCAGTACGTCTTACTCACCTGCCAACAGGGCTTGTAGTTACATGTCAGGATGAAAAATCACAAATTAAAAACAAGGCAAAAGCATTCAGAGTGCTCAGGGCAAGATTATATGAGGCTGATGCTGAAAAAAAGGCACAGGAGCGTTCAGAAAACCGTAAAAGCCAGGTTGGCAGCGGAGACAGATCAGAAAGAATAAGAACCTACAATTATCCTCAGAACAGAGTAACAGATCATAGAATAAATCTAACTCTATATAAACTGGAATATGTTATGCAGGGAGATATGATTGAGCTTATAAATGGTCTCCAGTTTTCAGCGAACCAGGAAGCTCTTCAGGAAGGATGAGAAGAATAAGAGAAGTCCTTACAGAGGGGACTTCATTACTTAAGAATTCGGATTCAACATTGGAAAC